>CAYJJL010000304.1:0-1030 GCA_964370455.1 uncultured Faecalibacterium sp. | reverse complement strand
TTTTCATAATGAAATTATATTCAATTTAAAATAAAATGTCAATGATTTTTTTATCATTGACATTAATTTCGTTATATAATCCAATAAAGATATTCCACTTTTGTTATATATTACATTAACATTTTTAATTTACATTTTCTCTTCCAACGCTTTTGCAATCACTGTTTTCGTTATCAATCGTTCAGTTTTAAAGCTTTTCCTTTCGCGCACTTCCCAATCTATTTCACTTAAACTTGGCAAAAACACATTTGTTTTAATATAATTTTCCAAATATTGTTTGCTAGGCTCATATAAATCAAAAATTGCACCTTGCAAAACAATTTTTGCTGGGTTTAATAATAAAACCATATCTAAAATTACACTACCTAGATGTAAAATTGCATTTTGCAAAATTTCGCAAGCTATTTTATCACCTTGCTGTGAAAGCAAACCGATTTGTTCAAAGTTAAGTTTTTCACCAGTTTTTTTAGCATATTCGTTTTCAAGCGCACTTTGTATAATATAACTCTCCAAATGTCCTTTTTTACCACAGCTACAAAGCTTACCATTTGGCTCTACAACCATATGCGCTAAGCGCCCAGATAAATACTGGCTACCTGAAATTATTTTTCCATCATTTACAAGGCAAGCACCTACGCCCTCTTCAGCAAAAATATACAAAAAATTTGTAGGCATTAAATGCGAGCCATAAATATACTCGCTTTCAACATCAGCAATAATATTATTTTCTATATACCAATAACAGCCTATTTCATTTTCTATAATATCTGCTAAATTTACATCCATTATATTATGGCTAAAACGCAAAACTATACCTAGCTTTGCATTTACAACACCACGCGCAGCCACACCAACGCCTAATATTTGTTCGTTATTAATAACTGTTTGTGTTTTTAGCTCTTTTAAGCCTAGCAAAAAAATATCTTCAAGTTGTTTTGTGTTTTCGATATTTTGCAAATCGTACTTTTTTGTATATAACTCATCACCTGCAATATTTGATGCACACATATACATAGCTCTACGATCTAGC
>CAYJJL010000303.1:0-1040 GCA_964370455.1 uncultured Faecalibacterium sp. | reverse complement strand
ATATAAACACTGATAGGAGAAAACATGATTACATACAAACCATCATTTACAGAGGAAGAAATAAAAGTTGAAGTTTCTATTATCCTTGAAAGACCAGATATTGTAAAAACAAAAAATCAATTGAAGTTATTGATTAAAGCTGCATCTATACTGTCGCTTGTATATATTCTAGGTTGCGTTATACTCAAGCTTTGGGGGGAATTATATTTTCCAATTTTAATATTGATATGTTCTATAACTCTCATACCGGTGATTAACACATCATTTACAATACTTGCAAAACCAAAGTTTCGCAAGCAAAACTCTAGAAACAGCCAATTACAGATAGAATATATTTTGGATAATGAAGCAGTTACTATAAAAACTATAGAAAGCTCATATGTTTTAAAGTGGCATGCGTTCGAATATTACGGCAGAATAGGGAGTTATATATATTTAATGATTAATCAAGATAAATATATATTAGTAAATACAGGCAAACTCTCAAATAAAGAGGTGTATGAGTTTAATTATCTATTAAAGCAAGTGAAAAGAAGAGAGGATATTTTGTTTTTTCACACTGCTACGCTCTAAACATAAAGGGTTAAATATTGCGCAGTAGCTATAAAACGTATTTGATTAAACTATACGATAAAAGGAGTTGCGATGATTACATACAAACCATTATTTGAAAAAAATGAAATTAAAATTGAAGCTAATTCCATTTTGCGCTTTAATAAAATGAATAAAAACAAAAAACATATAATTATTTATGTAGCCATAACGTTATTTATCGCATTAATTTTAATGTTACTCTCAATTGATAGCTTCATTCGGTTTTCTTTATTAATGGCAATATCTAGCGTATGTTTATACATTTTTAACCTTTACAGACCGCTAATTTACCTTAAGCCTATAATAAATAAAAAACGCACTTTGCAAATTACATATCAGTTTACAAATGAAAACATTGTAGTTACGTCAACTGATTATACTTTTGAATGCCTATGGTCTGCATTTTTATGCTATTATGAGATAGGTGATTATATTTGTTTAATGCC
>CAYJJL010000302.1:0-1259 GCA_964370455.1 uncultured Faecalibacterium sp. | reverse complement strand
AACATGCTATTGTTGATTTTTGCTAATTTGTACTGTATACTAAAAAAGTAAATATTAAAGTCGTTTGTAATCTTTAAGTTATACGACATATAATAATCTAACAAATGCAAGATATAACAAAAAACGGAGATGTATTAATGAAATCAACCTTGCTGAAGTATATTTTATCTTATATTGTTTTGTTTTTAATTTTTATTAGTAGCTGTTTTATTTTGTTTGAAATACAAATAAAACCAGAAGTGCTTGAAAAAGATAATCAGCGTAGATTAGGTGAGATTGAAAGCGTTTTTGATATATTAGATACTCAATTTACGCAACTGCAACTAGTTGCGAATAAGCTTACTTCAAAATGGGCACCATCATTGCTTGAAATGTCTCAGATAGTACAGCAATATCAAGTAGCAAGCGATATCGTATCGGAAAAATCAGTTAACTTTTTACTGGCTGAAATACTGTTTTTTTCACATCAAAGTAATGAAGTTGTTTCCACTAGTTATCCTGTTTCTTATGAAAAAGATAGATATATAATGTATGACATAGGCGGTTATGTAGATTTAAGCCCATACCCTTTGTTGGATTATAACACTAAGATGCTATTTAGAGCTAGTGGAGATAATAGCTCATATTTATGCTATTTACCTACTGGACAATCCTCACAGAGTCGTGTTTTATTCATTTTAAACGATAGTGAACTAGGGCAATATTTTCAACTTGGTGATAGCTTTGAAACCCTTGGTCTTGTGGATATAAACACTGGCGAAATACTTTACCAAACAGGTGAAAAAATTGAAAAAATGCCTGTTTTAAGCGAGACATCACAGGCGTATCAACAAAAGTTTGATGATTCGTATTTATATATTTCTCCTACACAATGGAATAATTTTTCAGTTTTTGGTATAAAATCTGAAACGTCGCTACTACAAGAACAAAATAGTATTTTTCTTCATGTGTATTTAACGTTAATAGCTTTTGGTTTAGCCGCATTTATATTTATATGTTTTGCACTACGAATAACATATTTACCGCTTTATCAATTAACTAAAAGTATTGCAAAAGATACTACTTTAAATAACAATCATCTCGAGGTTATAGATAATCTATTTAAAGCGGAAAAAGCAAAGGCCATTAAAATGCAAAATAGGCTTAGCCGTTACCAGGCGACTATACAATATCATTTATTGGGTGATTTTTTTGACTTATCGCATATTTCAAAAAATGAACAAGAAAAACTTGAATCTGTTTTCCAAATAGAATGTCAA
>CAYJJL010000301.1:0-1356 GCA_964370455.1 uncultured Faecalibacterium sp. | reverse complement strand
AGGCCGAGAAAATGCAAAGAACTTTTTGCGTGAAAACCCAGAAATTGCAATGGACATAGAAGGCCAAATACGTGCAAATGCAGATAAACTAAACCCTATGAAAAAAGCGCCAAAAGGCGGTGTTAGCGCTGTTAAAGTGGCAGCAGAACCAGCAGTAAAAGCGCCAGCACGTGCAGGCGAAAGCGAGCTTGATATAATGGTGGAGGATTAACCTTTGGCGTGGCAAAAAAAATACCTCACCGAGGAAGAAAAATCAAGTGATACAAAAAAAGCACAAAGCCGAGCTGTGTGGTATCTCTCACAAAGAGAGCACAGCTCCGCTGAATTGTATGAAAAACTATGCCGTTTTTTTACAGAGCAACCCTCAGCAGAGGCTGTTGCTCATATGATGGAATATGGCTACCTTGATGATGAAAAATATGCACGCACAAAAGCAAATAGCCTTTTACATGCACGTAAATCTCGCAGAGAAATTACGAGAAAACTAACTGAAAAAGGCGTAACTAAAGATATTATAGAAAGCGTTTTGTGCGATATTTTTGAAAATACCGAACAGCTAAATTGGCAAAGTTTAGACGCTGAAGTTGATGACGAAGAAGAAACTTTAGATATTGAAACCAGCTCGGCTGTTTACTTAATACAAAGCAAGTATATGCGAAAGCTTGAAAACGAGCGTGAAGATTTAGTTATAGCTGCTCTTATGCGCAGAGGTTTTAACTATGCAACTGTGCGCAAAGCATTGCAATTTGTAAAAAATTATATAGCTGTTTAATATGCATGTAAAAACATAAGGCAGTTAAAATTAAATATTTATAAATATTACAACATGTAATTTATTAGGCGGGTAGTAGTTCACTACCCGCCAGTTTTGTTAAATGTTCGATTATATTTCTCTATTTGTTAATAATTTTGGTGCAATAACCCACGATATTAGAAACATAATTAACCCTATACCGAACATTGCATAAAGAAGTACTGTCATGTTTCCTTGCAAATCAGTGAACTTTGAAGCTACAAATATTACAGCAACAAATAGTGCAGCTGGAATAATAACCGAAAAAATTATTGCAAAAACTTGTTTTTTATCGTCAAACAATATGGAGAGAGGTATACTAACACTTGAAGATGAGAAGCTTAGTGCCAAACCTATTGTTATATGTTGAATGATACTTTCAAGCTGAAAACCACCTAAAGCAGCCGTCATTGAAACCACAATCAAAAGTCCTAAAATTATCCCCACTGCAATCAATAGCGTATTGAACACATACTTGCCTCTTATAACTTGTGTATTAGATAGTGGTATAGTAGTAGCGAACATATCCCACTTGCTCGTTTTGTCTGAAATTATTACAGTGC
>CAYJJL010000300.1:0-1357 GCA_964370455.1 uncultured Faecalibacterium sp. | reverse complement strand
GTTATTGGATGAATTTTTTGCAAAAAAAATATCTGCTACACGCACAAAATAAAACGTATTTATAAACAATTATAATAAAACAACACAAAATGGCGCGCTAAACTAAACGCGCTATTTTTATTTTGTATAAACGGATGTTAGGTAAACAAACACTGCTCAAGCATGTAAAAATGATTGACAAAAACTGTTAAAAATGATAGTATAACTTTCGGCTGTGTAAAAGTAGCACACACATCTGATACACACCATAATTTAAAGAGGTTAACCATGAAAAAACTACTTGCACTTTGCCTAGTTTTGGCAATGACATTTTCGCTAACAGCATGTGAATTATTACAATCTGGCCCAAGAGGTGAGGAGCTTTATATTTCTGTTTTAAATGCATTTATTGCAGGCGATAACGAAACACTAAAAGACCAACTTGATAGTGATAGCACATACCTAAAAATTATTGATGCTATGGAAACAGGCCACGAAACAGCTGAAGTTTGGCAACTAGCGCAAACTGAAATTCTTGCAAAAATGACATACTCCATAAGCGAAACAAACGAAGCATCTATGGATGATTTTATTTTAAAAGAAATTACAGTTAACGTGCCAAGCGCAAAACCAGCAGTACAACAAGCAACTTACGAAGCTTTAATGGCTGACGTTTTAAACGGTGGCGAAACAGTAACCGACGCAAAAGCGTGGCTAATACAAGGCATTAAAAATGCAGAAATGGAAACAGTTGTAGCACCTTTATCAATGCACGAGGGCAATATTGTTGTTGATGACAATGATTTGTTAATTGATATTTCTGCTGATTTTTACTCGTATGATGATGTAACTATATCTGTTTTAGAAACACCTGAAAAGGATTCTAAATACATACTAATTGGCCTAAATGATAAACTGATTGCTATGCTAAACCATGTGTATTATTTTGATATACAAGAAAACGAATCAGAGTGGGTTAATGAGATGTTAACAGCATACAACGACCCAGAGCTTGACATAGTAGGTGTTGCAGATACAGCCGAGCTGGTTGACGATACATTAAGGGTATCTACTGGCATTTCGTTTGATATCGCAAGCTCTAGCGATTTACAAAGCCTAGGTTATATTTCAGGCGGTGGCATGTACTTAAGCGTAGGTGCATCTATTGACGAACTTGAAAAAAGTGGCCATGTATTAGTAGAACCAGGCGTATACTATATGCTACCAAGCGAAGATTAATTTTTTGTTTTTTAATTTGATATAAAATGTTGAATCCTTGCTATGTGTCTAACTTTGAACTAGCAAGGATTTTATATAATTACCAAAAGGAGTTTTTATGCAAAACACGCTTAAAATCGGTAAATACAGGCACTATAAA
>CAYJJL010000299.1:0-1371 GCA_964370455.1 uncultured Faecalibacterium sp. | reverse complement strand
GCAAAAAAGCAGCTCGAACTTGCAAATTTGCCTATTATGAGCGAGCGTACAAAAGCATGGTATGCCCACAACAGTTTAAAGGGTGAAAAACCAATGGTTCTTATGGAAGAAATTACATTTTGGAACGAAATTTGCCCACCTTTGCAATGCACCGGCGAGCTCGAACGTGAAATTGAAGAAAACATTTATAAAAAAATCATACCTTATGAGATATTTAACGATGATAAAGTTATACCTAACTACTATACACTTGAATTTTCAATAGATTACAAACCATATAATATAGAGATGAAAAAAATCTATGCCTCGGATAAAATTGGTTTTCACATAGAGCCATCTATTGAAATTATCGAAGATGATTTTGATATACTTTCCCCTACCAAATTTTCCTTCAATGCTACTGCTGTAAAAGAAAAAAAAGCAAAAATTGAAAGTATAATTGGAGATATTTTACCTGTTGTAGAAAAAAATATCACAAACGTATGGGATACTAATATAACAAAGCGTGTTGTGGATTTAATGGGCACTGAAAACATGTTTTGCTCAATGATTACAGAACCTGATGAGTATCATCGTTTAATGGGGTTTATCACCGATGATATAATACGTATGCTTCGCTTTCAAGAAGAAATTGGCGTTTTACAACTCAACAATGCTAATGATTACCTTGGCAGCGGTAGTTTTTGCTTTAACAACGAAACAAAAGCAACAGGCGCAAACGGCACAGTGCGTAGTATTGATATGTGGGGACATATAAACTCACAAGAATCAGTTGGTATCTCAAGAGAATCCTACATCAGTACAGTTTTACCATATATAAAACGACTTTCAAAGGAATTTGCTCATATATATTATGGTTGCTGTGAACCTGTAAGCGATTTTTGGCAAGACGGCCTTGAAACAGTTGAAAATATCAGAAAACTCTCTATTTCTCCCTGGTGCAACGAAGAATTCATGTCAGAGGCTTTAAGTGGTAGAAATACTATTTACTCTCGTAAGCCATCACCTAACTTTATTGGTATTGAAACCGCTTTTGATGATGCGGAATTCAGAAAGTATATACGCAAAACCGTAAATGCAACTAAAAACCTTAAAGCTGAATTTATTTTCCGTGATATATATACGCTAAAAGGTAATATTGAAAAAACTAAGCAAGCAGTACAAATTGTGCGTGAAGAAATTGAAAGAGGTTAGATAAATGGAAATAAATCAAATCTTCAGTCAATCACATTGAAATGAAACTAGAGATGTTTACGACCAATGGTGGGAACAAAAAATAAACCGCCCTACCACACAATTTAAAGCTGAAGATTTTATTTGTAACTTCGAAATTTTTACAAAAGAACAATGACATATTATTGCGCAACGTAA
>CAYJJL010000298.1:0-1395 GCA_964370455.1 uncultured Faecalibacterium sp. | reverse complement strand
TTCCACTTACTACATCAATAAACGGCTCACCATTTATTATACCAACTTTTGCATAACCGCTATTTGTGGATAAAAACGATGTAACATCACCTTTTATTCTCGGTGATATTTCAAGCGTTTTTGTGTATGCACAATAACGTATGCCTGTAAATGCCTCAATTAGCGAATACGATGCAAGCGCCCTTGCATACCAGTGTCCACATTCATATTCGTCAAATGGATTTCTTGCCGTGCCATCATACCGAGCTCTTAGCGCTTTTACAATATCAATACCTTTTTCAACCTCACCCATAAAAATCAAATGTGAGGCTACTTGATACTCAATCCCAGTCCAAACTTCGTCGCTATAAACAAAAGGCAACGCGGGTTTATTGCCCCTAGGCCATGTGCAAAGCAAAACTCCAGCTTCATCGCCCATGCAATAGCCAGGGCGCTGTGGGTTTGAATGTTCGGTAAGGTCGGTTTTGAAATTATACTTATAAACGCTATTTAAATGGCTTTTAATATTTTTTTCATCACCTATTGCACCTAAACCACTAACTTGTGCTAGCCAATAACCAAGCACACCATCAGATATACAACCTGTGCCATATTGATATTTCGGCCCATATTTTTTAATTAGTTCCATAGCCTCTGGTGATGCAAAATCATTAATAGCATCATCACTCACGTTTATCAATTTAGCATTTAGGTTTTCCCATTGAACATCTTGGTAATAATATTCACCATTATAAAGCTTTTCGTTAATATACTTATTGCCCTTTTTAGCAAGCTCTGCATATTCGTTTGCATCTTCACCTAGTATATTGCATATTTTTACCATTGCTGTTAACGCCGCAATATAAAAGGATGAACACATGCCGTCCGCACCCCAAAATTCTATATCATAGGTATTGTGGTGTGGTTCTTTTAACACACCTTCACGGTTAACATCCCAAGTGTTTATACAATAATCCAAAGATTTTTTAGCAGGTTCATAAAGGCTCTTAAGCCAATTTATATCTTCACTTATTAAAAAATCACGGTATAGCTTAACAATGCCACCAAGCTGACCATCGGCCGCTGCATGAAACTCATGCGTAACATTACCAATTGGCAGCGACGCACGAAAATTTTGGTGTCCACGTTCATCTTGCGAATCAATAAACTCTGTGTTTCTCATACTACGCTCAAGCTCTGGGAAAAGATGACATATAGCTTGTGCATAGTTCCATACATGTGTGCAACTACCTGCACAACAGCCACAGCTATCACAACAACCCTCCCATGCCCATAACCTGCCATCAGTTTGGCGTAATATAGTTGGTGATTTTATTATTGTTAAGTTTGCAGCAACTGCTTCCACTATTTCGCAAGGCAAAGTCATGGAATAAAAAGCATCTGTAAAGCATTTAC
>CAYJJL010000297.1:0-1478 GCA_964370455.1 uncultured Faecalibacterium sp. | reverse complement strand
TCCCATTATGCGGTTCAGCTGTTTTCCAAAATATCTTGGTTTTCAATTATAATTTCATACAAGTATTTTCCGAGCGTTTTCAAGTTTTCTTCTGGATATTCTTCAAGTGAAACGTCGTTACGTTCAGCTAAAACAATTGCCTGTGTATTCGTATCATACAAAAAAGCTAACGTTTCGCCGTCTTGTGTTCCGTTAATTGAAATTTGCACATCAAGCGAGTTTAAATCTAGCGAATAAATTGCTCTACCCTCGTGGTGTGGTGGTAAAATATCCACATCAAAACCAACAAAGCCCATTGCCAAAACTATAACTTCCGCATCATCCGAAACAGTTCTATATAGCTCTAAAAAACTGTATTCCTCCAGAAAAAACACTTTTATATTATCGGCTTGTAGTTTATGCCTAGTGCCCTCGGTAGGTTCTGCTGCAATATCGCTTGTTGCGCTTGGCAAAGTTTCAGAGCTTGCTTCTTGCGATGATTGCTGTGAAACAGATGTTATATTGTCAGTTTGCTCGGTTTGAGAACTACAAGCAAATAAGGTAAATGTTATTAAGCACATAATTATTATTTTTATCATTGCTATTACCTCTTTTAATTAAAAATATAAATAGTTTCTTTAAAACAATTTCTCCAGCCAAAGCTTTTATAATTATTTACAAATGCACGCTTTTAAACTTATTGTTTAATCTTGCTCTATTTCTTCAGTTTTTTCTTCCTTGGTTTTTTTCTGGTACAAATAGACTATGCCATAGCATAAAATACCGCTAAATATAAAACTGCCTACACGTAGTAGCGAGTTTTCGTAGCTAATATCAACTAGCAATAATTTTAAAACGCTTATTAATGAAAGGTAAAGCCCAAATAAGCGGAAAGATAAAATCTCCTTGTGAAAACCAAAAAATATGCTTGCAATTGCAAGTGCTAGGCAAATAATGCTCATTAAATATGCAAATTCGGAGTAATTGATAAAGCTGTAAAGCACATAATTTAAATAAACAGTAAATATTAAGAATATATAAAAACCTGACAATTTATTATTTTTAACATCCAATGCATCACGCAAGCCAACAAACATTTGCACAGCAGTTACTAAAACTATAAGCATTTTAGCAATGTTGTTTATATATAAGTTTTGTAGGTAAAACATTAAACTTAAAAGTAAAATTGTGTTTAAAACTATTAAGATAATATAAAGGCTTGTTTTACGTGTTTCATCTTGCAATTTACCTGTTATTTCTTGCAAGGTTTCGCCTTTGCCTGCAAAGTTGCGCATGCATAATAAAACCGTTACTAAGGCCGTTGCACAAAATGCATAAACATCGGTTAAATATGCACCTTGTATATCTAAACGTGTGCTACCGCTTAAGGCTCTAAGTGTCATTGAGGTTGCTTCGTTTGCAAAGAGAAAAGTTAAATTTAAGGCTAAAAAATATAAACCAATTTTAGTTTTTTGAATAACAGGATTTGCGAAGTATAA
>CAYJJL010000296.1:0-1491 GCA_964370455.1 uncultured Faecalibacterium sp. | reverse complement strand
GAGGTTTAAATGAGAACAATTACTGCGCAAAATATAACAGATACAGTTGCAAAACTTTGCATAAAGGCAAATTTAAGCTTGCCTAAAGATGTGCAAGACGCATTAGATAAAGCAAAAGCCGAAGAACCTTGGGCACTTGCGCAAACAACGTTAGGGCTTTTGCAGCAAAATTTAATAGATGCAAAAAATGCAAATTTGCCAATTTGCCAAGATACAGGCATGGCGTGTGTTTTTGTAACTTTGGGCACAGATGTACATATAGATGGTGATTTTGAGGCCGCCATACATGAGGGTGTGCGCAAAGGTTATGGCGAGGGATATTTGCGCAAAAGTATAGTTGCCGACCCATTGCGCCGTGGAAACACTGGCGATAACACACCAGCAGCAATTACAGTGCACTTAGTAAATGGCGACAAATGCGAAATAACAGTTGCACCAAAAGGTTTTGGTAGCGAAAACATGAGTAAAATTGCTATGCTACCCCCTTCCGCTGGGGTGGAGGGTTTTAAAAAATTTGTGGTAGAAACAGTTTTTTCAGCTGGCTCTAACCCATGTCCGCCTGTGGTTTTAGGTGTTGGTGTTGGTGGCTCTTTTGATAAAGTTGCATACCTTGCAAAACATGCACTTTTGCGCCCTTTAACAGAGCAAAACACCGACCCATACTACGCAAATTTAGAAAACGAGTTGCTTGCAGAAATAAATGCTCTAGGCATAGGGCCACAAGGTTTTGGTGGTAAAACCACATGTTTAGGTTTAGCTATTGAGCAAATGCCAACGCACGTGGCGGGTTTGCCTGTGGCGGTTAATGTTTCGTGCCATGTAACACGCAGAGCAACAGCCGAAATATAATTTAAGCGAACAAATACTATCCGAACTCCCCTACTAAAAACATTGTCCGAACGTTTGGATTATATTTATCTTGCTAAAAATTAGGAGTTAAAAATGCAACATAAACTAACATGTCCTGTTACTAAAAACGACCTTTCGCCACTAAAAGCTGGAGATACAGTTTTGCTTTCAGGCATTATTTATACAGCACGTGACCAAGCCCACGCACGCATGGCGGAGTGCCTACAAAAAGGTGAAACTTTGCCTTTTGATATTGAGGGTAGCGCAATTTACTACGTTGGGCCAACGCCTGAGCGTGAGGGCGAAATTATAGGCTCGGCTGGCCCTACTACCAGTGGGCGCATGGATAAATATTCGCCTCAATTGCTAGATTTAGGTAACAAAATAATGATAGGCAAAGGCAAACGCAATGCCGAGGTTAAAAATGCTGTTGTGCAAAATGGCGCAGTGTATCTCGCAGCTTTAGGCGGTGCTGGTGCGTTAATGGCAAAATGTGTAAAAAGCTTAGAGATTATAGCGTGGGAAGATTTAGGCTGTGAGGCAGTGCGCAAATTAGTTGTGGAAGATATGCCACTGACAGTTATTTTAGATGCCCACGGTGGCGATTTATACGAACAAGGCCCAAAGGAATATTTAGGCGTT
>CAYJJL010000295.1:0-1519 GCA_964370455.1 uncultured Faecalibacterium sp. | reverse complement strand
CTTAAAGCTAAAGGCTATAAAAGTTTTACACCTTATATAGCCTTGCTTAAAAACGAAACAAACATTGAAGAACTGCAATTCTTTTTAGATAAAGTTACTACGCACTACTCCTATTTTGGCCGCGAGCACGATCACTTCAACTACCTTGCACAAAAGGTACTGCCAGAGCTTAAACGCACGCGTAGCGGCGTTTTAAGGATATGGAGTGCAGGTTGTTCATCAGGGCAAGAGGCGTATAATATCGCAATGGTTATGGAGGAATTTTTTGGCGAACAAAAACCTTTTTGGGATACTGTTATTTTAGCTACTGATATTTCAATACACATGCTTGCTGAGGCAAAGCGTGGTGTATACTCGCTAGAATCTATAGAAAAATTACCAGAAGAATGGAAAACAAAATATTTTCGCAAATTAAATGATAGATCTTACCAGGTTATAGACAGAATACGCGAAGAAGTCGTTTTTAGGCAATCAAATTTGATGGAACGTTTTGAGTATAAAAAACCATTTGATATTATTTTTTGCAGAAACGTTATGATATATTTTGATTCGCCAACTTCACATAAGTTAATAAATAGATTTTACGACGTTACCGCACCAGGTGGGTATCTATTTACTGGACACTCAGAATTTGTAGATAAAAACCTAGTTAAATACAATTTACTACAGCCTACTGTTTTAAAACGCAAGTAAATACACCCCACTTTTGCTTTAATACAACTTTTGTTTTTATGTAGTTTAAATATTTTTTGGCTCAAAAAAAGCACCAGTAATAAATGTATGCAGCGATTGTTAAACACTGCATACTATCAACTGGCGCTTTTACTAAGCTAAAATATTATTAATGCCTTGGGTCGCTTCGCACTTTAATAACGGCTGCCACTAAAGCATTTAGCACTTGTTTTGTTTCTACTCTATCCTCAAACCTTATTTTTTCGTTCTTTTCAACCACAATATACTTAGGTGGTAAGTTATTTAAAGCAAGTGCTGCTATGTCAAATTTGCAGCGGTCACAACTGCATGAGTTAAAACGGTGTATAATCTCTTCAATATGCCCGTCAACCATACTTTCCATAATATTTAATGTTACATATGAGCTATGCTTATAAGCACCATCTCTAGCAAAAAGTCGGCTTTTTAAAGCACTTAATACTAAATCTTTATTTTGCACTTCTGGCATATTATCTAGTAGTTTATCTTGTTCTACTTGTGCAAAAACATCACTTCTTAGCGCTGGGAGCAATCTATTAAGCAATATCTCTTTGCCTTGGTCGTTAGTATTATTCTGCATTTTTGATTATCCCCTTTTCTAAAAGCTCATCCACTAAGTTTATATAGTCTTTAACTGTTCTATTACGTGGAATTTCTTTCATAACATCTTGTTGGCGCACACTTGTAGCATCACAAACCACACTACTATGGCCAATTTTAGTTTTAAGCAATGGTATATTTAATGTTTCGCTAACATCTTCTAAAACCTCAGCGGCAGAACGGCTTAGTTTTTCCCTTGGATAGTATC
>CAYJJL010000294.1:0-1551 GCA_964370455.1 uncultured Faecalibacterium sp. | reverse complement strand
TTCCTGTAAGTTGTAGGTTTTCATTTTTTAAGTTATGGTTGCTTTCAGGGCAAAGCCTTGGTGCTGCTATTAAATCTGTTTTTCGCACAACATCTTTTAGCGCAAAAGCCGCATGGTATATTTTATCTAATGTGAGCATAAATATGAGCCTCTTGGTTAGTTAATTATTAAGCGGAATGTAAAAACTGTACTTTACTATTGTAAATCATAAAAGGGCTTTTGTCAAATAAAACTATTGTTTTATAAAGTGTTTTTACCAAAAAACTATATTTCTGCTAAAATTGCATCGCCCATAGCTACACAGCCAAGTTTTGTGCAACCATCGCTCATATTATCAGCTGTGCGCAAGCCTTTATCTAAAACGGCACTAACTGCGTTTTCAATAGCGGTTGCTTCTTGTTCCATGCCAAAGCTAAAGCGTAGCATCATAGCAGCTGAAAGTATACAAGCTGTTGGGTTAACTATATCTTGCCCTGCGATATCAGGGGCAGAGCCATGTATTGGTTCGTACAGGCCACGTGTGCCCTCACCTAAAGATGAGGAAGGTATCATGCCTATTGAGCCAGTAATCATAGATGCCTCATCGGAAAGTATATCACCAAATAGGTTTTCAGTAACGATAACATCAAATTGAGCTGGGTTTTTAACAATTTGCATTGCACAGTTATCAACAAACATTTCGCTGTAGTCAACCTCTGGGTATTCAGCTTTTAGTTTGTGCATAACTTCACGCCATAAGCGAGATGTTTCAAGCACATTTGCTTTATCAACACAGCAAAGTTTTTTGCCACGTTTCATTGCAGTTTCAAAACCTATACGGCCTATGCGTTCAATTTCAAACTCTGAGTAAGGCATTAAGTCAATAGCTTGCTTTGTGCCGTCAGCTAGAGTGTTTATTTGTTTTTCGCCAAAATATGCGCCACCTGTTAATTCACGCACTATGACAAAATCAATACCCTCGGCAACAATTTCAGCTTTTAGTGGGCTTGCTGGTGCAAGCTGTGGCCAAATTTTAGCAGGGCGGTTGTTTGAGTATAAGTTCATGCCAGCACGTAGGCGTAAAAGGCCTTTTTCTGGGCGTTGTGCGCCAGGCAAACCCTCCCATTTTGGGCCGCCAATTGCGCCAAGTAAAACAGAATCACTAGCAAGGCATTTATCAAGCTCTGCTTGTGGTAGTGGGTCGCCGTATTTATCAACAGCCTCACCGCCCATGGCTACATCTGTATAATTAAAGGTATGACCAAATTTATTAGCAATTTTATCTAATACACGCAATGTTTCACGTACAATTTCAGGGCTTGAACAATCGCCCCAAATAACAGCTATGTTTTTTTCCATGAGTTGTTCTCCTTTATACTTTCGTGTTTTAGCGGAAAACCGCCAAAATATACCTCTATGTTCAAATTAATAATAAAATAAATTTAAGCGATATAATTTTAGAAAATGATAATTTAGAAAGTTTAACTTGGAATTTATTCACGCTTGGAATCGGAGTTAAATCAAAAGCCCCAGCTCAACTTTTAGGCATAGTAAAATCTAATTTAAAATCTG
>CAYJJL010000293.1:0-1576 GCA_964370455.1 uncultured Faecalibacterium sp. | reverse complement strand
ATTTTTCTATAAACTCATCTTCAAATAATACAAGATTGTACTGAGCTGTAAGTTCGTTAATCATCTTGCATTTATTGGCTAATCTCGTTTTGTCCGAACCGAATATGACAGGGTTTAGCCAAGTGTTAAGTAATATCGTGATAAGTTCTGCAAGCTCATAAGGTTTATCACAAGTAATTGAGCCGTCCTTTACACCTTGCTCAATTATTGGGAATATATAATATGGTACTACTTCATCCATCGTGCATTTTAGCTGTGTGGCTAAAAACTTTGGATTATCTAAAAGGTTAGGCACTATATCAAGCAAAGTAGCAGAAGCTTCACTAAACACATTTTGAACCAAAACATACTTTAACTTTTCTGCCCCGGTGAGCGTAGTATTGTTTTTCATATCAACAAAAAACTGTCCATTCGCCTGACCAAGTTTTGTCGCAACAGCATCAAATATATCTTCCTTAGATTTAAAATGATGATATATAGCACCTTTAGTAAGCCCTTCAAGTTCATTTAAAATATCTTGCAAGCTGGTATTATCATATCCTTTTTCGAGAAAAAGCCGTGTCGATACTTCAAGTATTTTTTCAACAGTTTGCTCTGGATATTTATTTCTTGCCATAGTTTCACCTCATCATACCAGTGGTATGTAAATACAATATCATACCACTGGTATGTTTGTCAAGCACAATATATTAAAAAGTAATAAAAATTTAAAAACTAATTTTGCCCATTACAATTTGATGTTCTGCACCTGTTGCACCTGGAGCATTGTTGCAAATGCCATGTATTGTTTCATTTGCTAGTATAGCAAACGCTATTGCTTCTTTTGCACCGCTATCCAGCCCTATATCCTCTTGAGTTTTAACGCTACAACTAGGTAAACAATCACTTATCATTTGCATGAGAGTTTTATTATAAACACCCCCACCGCCTACAATTAACTCATCTGGCATTTTATTATATATTTTCTCAAGCGCAATTTGTATTGTTTTTGCTGTTAGCATGGTTACACTAGCCATGATATCTTCATCGCTAAGGTTTAGTTTTTTTGCATAGTCAAGTAAATTTTGCACATATTCTTGGCCGTATTTTTCACGTCCTGTGGTTTTTGGTAGTTTTGCAGTGTAGTAATCATCGTTTAATAAATATGTTAATAGCTCCTCGCTTACCTTGCCAGTCGCCGCAAAATCACCGTTTTTATCATAGGTATGCTCGCCATTTGTTATTATAGTGTAAACTGCATCCATAACCATATTACCAGGGCCTGTATCAAAAGCTGAAACATCACAAAGACGACTATTTTTAGGTATATATGTAATATTACCTATACCGCCTATATTTTGCAATGCAATGTCACGTGTTTCACTAGCATAAAGCACAAACTCTGTATATGGCACAAGTGGTGCACCAAGCCCACCAGCCGCAACATCTCTAACTCTAAAATCACTTACTACCAAACAATTTAATTTTTCATTTATTAAGGAAGGTTCGCCTATTTGCAAGGTGGATTTTATCTGTGCGCCAAAATAATCCTCCGAAACAGGCTGATGAAAAACAGTGTGTCCGTGTGAGCCTACAA
>CAYJJL010000292.1:0-1634 GCA_964370455.1 uncultured Faecalibacterium sp. | reverse complement strand
CCTTTTTTCAGATATACAATTAAAAATTTCAATTGCTGCAAATAAACGTAATCGTATACGTAAATTAATGCGACAAAAAATGCGTAATGGCCACAAACAAAATAAACGTAACCGTGGCGAAAATATTACAACGTGGTAAATATTACAAAATATAATGTTAAAAACTTGCAATTTAAACAAAAAAAGTATAAAATAGGTAAGGCTAAAAAATAACATTTTTTGGTAAATATAATAAATAAGAAAAAGAAATTTTTGGAGAATTTTATGGGTAAATTTAATTTTATAAAAACAGCGTTAGAGGGTGTTTTTATAATTGAACCTACTGTGTTTGGTGACGAACGTGGATATTTTATGGAAACTTATCACAAAGAAGAATTTGCGAATGCTGGCATAACTGCTGAGTTTGTGCAGGATAACCAAAGCCGTTCAGTTAAAGGTGTTTTGCGTGGCTTGCACTTTCAAAAAGAGCATACACAAGGCAAACTTGTGCGTGTTACAAAAGGCGAAGTTTTTGATGTTGCGGTTGATTGCCGCCCTAATAGCTCAAGTTTTGGTAAATGGGTAGGTGAAGTTATATCTGAAGAAAACAAAAAAATGTTTTATGTGCCAGAAGGTTTTGCGCATGGTTTTTTAGTTTTAAGCGATGTTGCAGAGTTTTGCTATAAATGTACTGATGTTTACACCCCAAGCGCTGAGGGTGGTATACCATATAACGACCCAAGTGTTGGCATAGTTTGGCCAGATTGTGGCATGGAATTTGCTTTAAGTGCAAAGGATAAAGAGCATAAAACCTTTGCAGAACAAAAATTTGAGTATTTTGAAAAATGGGGTAATAAGTGAAAAAACATTTTGATAATTTTTGGCGTTACCGCTATTTGCTACAGCATTTAGTAATGCGCGATTTTAGGCTTAAATATAGGCGTAGCGTGCTTGGCGTTGTGTGGAGCGTGCTTAACCCACTATTAATGTGCCTTGTTTATTGGGTAGTGTTTTCAACAATTTTTGATTCACGTGGGATGGGTATAGAGAACTTCCCTGTGTTTTTAATTTGTGGTCAATTACTTTTTAGCTTTTTTGCAGATACAACTTCAAGCGGTATGAGCAGTGTTTTAACAGCCTCTGCATTGCTTAAAAAAGTGTATGTGCCAAAATATATTTTCCCACTGGAAAAATGTTGTTTTGGCATGGTTAACACATTTTTTAGTTTTATTGCTTTAGTGTTGATTATGCTGTTTACAGGCAATGCAATTACACCTGTTGCCTTATTTGGCTTATATCCACTTATAACTTTGTTTTTCTTTTCGCTCGGTGTTGCGCTTATTTTAAGTGCATGCACAGTGTTTTTTCGTGATATTATGCACATGTGGTCTGTTTTTACAACAGCGCTTATGTATTTTTCTGCCATTTTTTACGAGCCAACAGCTTTTGGTGGCAACATAATTTTTGGCCTTAGCTTGCAAACATTAATTGGTTTTAATCCACTTTATTGGTACATAACAGCTTTTAGAACAACAGTTATGAACGGCGAATTTTTAACAATAAACATGTGGATAGTTTGCGGTGCTTGTGCGGTTGTATCAATGCTTATTGGTTGCACAGTATTTAGCAAAACCCAAGATAGATTTGTTTTACAC
>CAYJJL010000291.1:0-1638 GCA_964370455.1 uncultured Faecalibacterium sp. | reverse complement strand
AACAATGACAATTTCACAATACATATACAACTTATGCTTTAAATACACACCAGACTTTGGCTATGCTACTGCGGTTTCATATGTTATCTTGATTTTGGTCGGTATACTGGCATTTGTTCAAATGAAAGTGGGAGGAGATAAAAATGACTAAGCTAAAAAATATTTTTATGTATGTCTTTATATCAATTGCTTCATTAGTATCAATCTTTCCATTTTTTTGGATGGTTATATCTGCTACTAATTCATCAGTTGATGTAACTAAAGGCAAACTAACACCTGGCACCGAGCTATTAAACAACATAAACAAATTGCTTGAAAGCACTAACATTGAAGCAGCTTTTGTAAACTCACTTGTAATAGCAATAATAACCACTTTGCTTGCGCTATTAATTTCTTCCGCTGCTGGTTATGCTTTTATTGTATACAAAAGCAACGCTAAAGAAAAAATCTTTTCATTATTATTACTTTCCATGATGATACCTTTTGCTGCTATATTAATCCCACTTTATAGATTGTTTGGCCAAATTGGTTTATTAAACAACTACTTAGCTGTTATTTTTCCAGCGGTTGCAACTGCGTTTTTGATATTCTTCTTTAGGCAAAACACAAAAGCATTCCCTAAAGATTTACTAGAAGCTGGCCGTGTTGATGGCGTTTCAGAGTTAAACTTATTTTTGCGCATTTACATGCCAACAATGAAATCAACATACGCTGCTGCGGCTATCATAACATTTATGACAGCATGGAATAACTACCTATGGCCTCTTGTTGCTTTACAAGATGATTCCAAAAAAACATTGCCACTTGTTATCGCAACACTAAACTCATCATACACACCAGATTATGGTGTAATTATGGTTAGCGTTGTTTTAACAACAATACCAACAACAATATTATTCTTTGTAATGCAAAAACGATTTGTTGAAGGCATGTTAGGCTCTGTAAAATAATACTACTATTAAACAAAAATACTCTAAACAAAAACAGACAAAGGCATTTGTCTGTTTTTGCTTAGTTTTTTAAATTTAACCATTAATTATTTTATAAAAACAAGTATTAAAAAGGACAGTACTATGATTTATTTGCACACAAAAGATACCTCTTACGTAATAAATGTTAAAAAATACGGCAAATTAGAACATGTTTATTATGGCAAAAAAATTAAAGAAGACGAAAATTTAAATTTGGAAACACAATCAAGTGAATTTGCTCACTCTGTTTTATACGATAACACCATAAGCCTAGATACACTAGAAAAAATGTCGCTAGAGCTTGGTGAAAGTGGCAAAGGTGATTTTAGAGAACCTATGTTAAGCCTAAAAACAAAAAACGGCTACACAACTGATTTTTGCTATAAAACACATAAATTTTTAAATAGTAGATGTGAAATTAGCGAAATGCCTTTTGCAAAAAATGCTACTGAAACTTTAGAAATAACACTTTTAGACGAAGCGCTTAGTTTAGAATTAAAGCTTTATTACAATAGTTTTTATGACGCAAATGTTATAACAAGACATGCAAAACTTACAAACTTAAGCTCTGACACTATTGAAATTAACCGCTTATTAAGCTTTACCCTAGACCTTGATAACGACGGCTATGAGCTAATAAATTTTGAGGGCGACTGGGCTAACGAAA
>CAYJJL010000290.1:0-1656 GCA_964370455.1 uncultured Faecalibacterium sp. | reverse complement strand
CAGGCTGTGGCAGTGGCTCTGAATATATGGCGGTTACACCTAGCGGTAAGTTATACCCATGTCCCCAATTTGTTGGCGATGAAGAATATTGCATGGGAAATGTTTTTGATGGCGAAATAAACACAAAAATACAAGATGAATTTAAAGGCTGTAACATATACGCACAAAAAGAGTGTGAGGATTGTTGGGCAAAATTATATTGTGCAGGTGGCTGTGCGGCTAACAACTACCACGCAACAGGTAACATTACAGGCGTTTATGATTTCGGCGGTGAGCTATTTAAAAAGCGTATAGAGTGCGCAATTTACTTGCAACTAGCTCAAAACGAAGAACTATAATAAACGAGGTTATAGCTATGGTTTCAACACCTATTTGCGATTTTTTAGAAGAATATAGCAAAAGTGAAGTTTCTCGCCTGCACATGCCAGGGCATAAAGGCGAGGGCATAATTGGCTACGAAAAATACGATATAACAGAGGTTAAGGGTGCGGATTGCCTATTTACAGCAAGCGGAATAATTGACGAAAGCGAGCAAAACGCAAGCGATATTTTTGGCACACGCAAAACATTTTATTCCGCTGGTGGGTCTAGCCAAAGCATAAAAGCTATGCTGTATTTAGCCATGCTTAAAAGCGCAAACAACAGCAAAACTGTAGTGTCGGCACGTAGCTCACACCAAGCATTTTTTAGCGCTTGTGCTCTTTTAGATTTAAAGCCGAGTTTTATAAAACAAGAAACATATGATATTTTAAGCGCAGAAAAAATCAGTGCAAAAAATTTAGAAATTACATTAAATGCACTAGAGCAAAAACCAATGGCTGTTTTTATAACCTCACCAGATTATTTAGGCACGCAGCAAGATATAAAAGCGTTAAGCTCAGTGTGCAAAAAACATGCAGTGCCACTTTTAGTAGATAACGCCCACGGCGCATACTTGCGCTTTATAGGCGAGCACCCTATTAACCTAGGTGCGGATATGTGTGCGGATTCCGCCCATAAAACCTTGCCAGCATTAACAGGCGCAGGATATTTGCACATAGCTAAAAACGCATTGGCAGATTACGAAAAACACGCAAGGCGAGCCATGCTTTTGTTTGGCTCTACTAGCCCATCATATTTAATTTTGCACTCGCTAGATTATTGCAATAAAATTTTAAGCGATAGCTACGAACAAAAACTTAAAAAATGCATAGATAAAATAAACTCGCTAAAGCAAAACTTGCAAAATTTAGGTTTTGATATTTTAAAAACTGAGAGTTTAAAAATAGTTTTTGATGCAAACAAAATAGGGTATAAAGGCACTGAAATTGCAGAAATTTTGCGCCAAAATAAAATAGAAGCAGAATATGCCGACGAAAATTTTTTAGTGTTAATGCTAACAAGCGCAACACCAGAAATTGATTTTGAAAAAATTTATAGCGTATGCAAAAACATAAAAATAAAAGCGCCAATACCAAAACCGCAAGGTGAAATAAACCTAAAAACAAGTTTTGCGCTAAGCCCTAGAGAGGCGCTTTTCAGCAAAACTAAAATAGTTAAAACCCAAAATGCCGAAAATTGCATTTGTGCAAGTGTGTGTGTTTCGTGCCCACCAGCAGTGCCAATAGCAATTAGTGGCGAAATTATAAATAGTGAAATTATAACAGCTTTAAAAGC
>CAYJJL010000289.1:0-1664 GCA_964370455.1 uncultured Faecalibacterium sp. | reverse complement strand
GCCACCAAAAACTAAAATCACAAGAAGCATGATTATAGACGCTGCATTTGAAATTGCTCGATACGAAGGTGCAGAAAATATAAATGCTCGTACTATTGCTGAAAAACTAGGGTGTTCAACCCAACCTGTAATGTATCATTTTAAAAAAAATGAGGAAATAAAAAAGCTACGTATCACAAAGCTGATGAATTTCATTATGCATATATAGCTGATATTCACAGCGATAATCCCATGAAAGAAATTGGTATTCTCTACATTAGGTTTGCAGTAGAGGAAAAAACTGTTCCACGTTGTTCTTTTTGCGATAATTTTTCTATTTATCCAAAAAAACAAACTGTTTGGGTACTATGGACTGTGTAAGTCAAGTTTGCCAGCAAAAAAGGTTTTGTACTATTTTCCTCTTGTTATTATAGGCACTGTCAATCTATGGTTTGGCGTGAAAATGAATTTTTCCAAGATAGAAGGATTGTTCTATGTTTTATCTATGCTTCTTGTAGGATTTTTAGAGGAAGTTATATTTAGAGGCTTTTTGTTTAAGGCGATGTGCAAAGATAATGTGAAAACTGCGATTATCGTTTCAAGCCTTACCTTTGGGATATTGTTTATATCTGATTAAAAGAGTACCTAAACCGTAGAATATGTGGGCATTTATCGGAGGCACGCTAACAAAAATGGCTGTATAATATAGTTGTTATAGAAAAACTCTCGATATCTTGTACTAGCATTGACTTTTTTCCTTCTGGCTTGTAGTTGCTTGTTAATTTTGAGGTCAAGTGTTATAATGAATAAAATTAAAGATATCTTGTAGCAAGTTTAATTTAGCGCAGCTACGTTCAATTTATGTAAAGATTGGAGAACACATATGGCTAAACTGGAAATAACAAATATGGTTATGATACAAAACCCTAATACTGGTGAAGTAATAGCTCAAGATAGAGTGAAAAGTTGGCCTGGAATATCTTTCCCAGGCGGTCATGCGGAAAATAATGAAACAATATACGATAGTGCTATCCGTGAAATAAAAGAGGAAACAGGGCTGGATATTTATAATTTAAAATCATGCGGTTTTATTTATTGGTATAATAACAAAACGGAAGATAAATATTTTACATATTTTTATAAAACTACGGATTATTCAGGTGAATTGATTTCAGAAACAGACGAGGGAAAAGTTTTCTGGACAAAAATAAAAAGTTTTGAAAGCATGAAATGTGCTCCTAATTTTAAAGAATATTTACCGATGTTTTTAACATCAGATTATACAGAGGCATATTGTTCGTGGAATGATGAAGTAAAACCTGATATGTCAAAAGAAAACCCTTGGGGTATTATTTATAGATAAGGAGTAAGTAAAATGATTGGTAAGCCTAAATACAGCAAAGGACAAAAAGTTTAATGAAACAAAAGAAATTGTAGGTGAAATTTATATTATTGATGCCTATGGGACATTTGAACAGAGCAAGGAAGTTTCCTACGATATAATGTGTAGGGAAAATAATACACTTTATAAGCATGTTAGGGAAACTTATGTGGTTCCTGTTTAAAAATCATACATAAGTAAGTTTTATTATTGACACTTTTATAAAAAAAGGTGTATAATAAAATTAGTGTAAAAATGCTTGTTACAATGCGATGTTTGTTGTTTTAATCGTCATTTCATTTCG
>CAYJJL010000288.1:0-1671 GCA_964370455.1 uncultured Faecalibacterium sp. | reverse complement strand
CAGTTACCCCACTAAGTTTTGCTACTTCATTTATTTTCAAAACTATGCTCCTTTCGCTGTTTTATATGGCCATGCTTATATAATACACTATTACGCAACGTTAAAGTCAATAGTTTTTTAAATATAAATTTAAAAAAGTTAATTTCATTAGTATTTAACATAGCTATTTGTATTTTTATGTGGTATTGTTGTCGTTATAAAAAACTTAAAGGAGGTAAAAAATGCAAACTAAATCATTATGCGCTAAAATCAGCACAGAGTTGCACGCACAAATTACCACAGAAAAAGAAAAATTAGGCATTCCCCTAAACGAGTACATTGAGCAGTTAATAATCGAATATTATCAACTTACAAAAGGAGAAACCAACATGAATAAGGAAGTAAGAACTTTGGCAATTCAAGTCTCACCAGAATTAATGCAAAGATTAGATGCATACTTAAACGTAACGGGTATAAAGAAAAAAATGTTTTTGATACAATTATTAGAACATGCTCTCGATGTCAAGGAGCGTGAGTTATCCGAAAACACTACAAATTAGGAACACAAAATTCAGATGTGGCTATTTTAGCCACATCTTTTTTATTGAAAGAGGTGATGTAAATTGTTTATATGGGATTTCGTTTTTGGCGATGTTATGGATCAAATACTGGATTGGATATATGCTCAAATGATAGGTTTTTTATCAAGTTTTTTCTCTGCTATGGGAAATATGGGTACAGAATTATTTAAAATGGATTGGGTGAACGCTGTCATATTGTTTTTTAGTTATCTTGCGTGGGCATTATATGTAACAGGCATTTTAGTAGCAGTTTTTGAATGTGCTATTGATTACCAAAGCGGTAGAGCAAATGTAAAAGATACCACTATAAATGTGTTAAAAGGTTTTATGGCAACAAGCTTATTTACAACTGTTCCAATACGTTTATATGCATTATCTGTTAGTTTAAGCGCAACACTAACTGCTGACATCACAGGTATAGGCAGTAGTTTTAACGACTTAGCAAGCAACATACTTCGAGAACTTGTCGATGCGCCTACTATAGCAGATGCAACAAGTGCTGCTATGTTTAGTAACTTTGGCGGAGTAAATCCTATAATGGTTTTGTTTATTGTTTTCATGATGGGATATGCTGTTATAAAAGTATTTTTTGCTAATCTCAAACGTGGTGGAATTTTGTTAATTCAAATTGCTGTTGGTAGCCTTTATATGTTTTCTGTGCCACGTGGATATGGCGACCCCTTTGTACAATGGTGCAAACAAGTAATAGCGCTGTGCCTAACAGCTTTTTTACAAGTGCTTATACTTACAGCAGGCTTAATGGTCTTAAATAGCAGCGCTCTTTTAGGTCTTGGTTTAATGCTATCCGCTGGTGAAGTACCAAGAATAGCAGGCATGTTTGGACTAGATACATCGACAAAAGCAAATTTATCAGGCGCAATACATGGGGCATCAATGGCGGTTTCTGCATCGAAACAAGTGACACAATTAATTGCAAGATAAAAGAAAGGATTTTAATGAAAAGATTAATATATGTAGCCTCACCATATAGAGGCGATACCGAAAAAAATATAGCTTATGCTAAAGAATGTTGCAACTTTGTTTTAGAGCAAGGTTGCTTTTTTTATTGCCCACATTTATTATTACCACAAATTTTAGATGATACAAATGC
>CAYJJL010000287.1:0-1684 GCA_964370455.1 uncultured Faecalibacterium sp. | reverse complement strand
AGTAAATTTAATGAAATATAAAGATATTACGCAAAATGCTATCTTGAATAAAAAAGCAACTTAGGCATTAACCTAAGTTGCTCAAAGCACTTCATTTAAATTTATTGGTTATCTAAAACAGTATGAATTACCGCTCTTATAATAGCAATAGATTTATCATTACATTTATATAAATTATGAATTATATCATCAAGATCAGATTCATTATATATTTTTTCTGGATAGAAGATTTTTTCTGGAGATATGTTTAATGCTCGAACAAGTTTAAATAAAACATCAAAACTAGGTTTTCTTTGTTCGTTTTCAATGCGATATATATATCGCTCAGTAATTCCTGTCTTTTCTGCTACTTGTTCAACTGTCAAACCACTATTAGAGCGAGCATTCTTAATCTCATTACTTAATATTTCATCATTATAATGCACCAACAGTTCACCTTCTACATTATAATTTTACATCAGTATTTAATAAAATATAATGGCTTAACAGTTCTATTTTAATGAACCAATAGTTCATGAATATGATTCCTTGCTAAAAAAAATGTGATAGCAAGGTGATTTGTTATGCGCAATCCTTTCTATTCCATTGAATAAGGAGGGATTTCTTTGTGCTGAATTCGCTATAATCTATTATCAAAAAACTATTCTAAACTATAATTATAAAGAATACTATACCTTTATTGAGTTACATAATTTAAAAGAAAATACAGCATTGTATTTTACACGCAACGCTAATGAACTTTCAGTACATGATTATACTGAAATAAAAACATCTATAAAATGGCTAGATATGCTATTTTATAGATGTTTTTTTAATTATATTTCTGTAATCCCACATTGTCGCAGCCCCCCTTTGTTTTTTGAATGTTAACCGACTTTCAAAAAATTAAAGGAGGGCATTTTTATGTCATTTTATGTAAAAGTTAAAGATAGTAATGGTAAAGATGTATTTATTGAAGTCACTTTAGAAATACATGAACTATTTGAAGAAGAAAAACGATACAACCAGCGTATAGCTAAAAGATTTCAGTGTCATGGAACAGATGAAGAATTTAATGAGGACTATATGCTACCAAGCAGATTACATCCAACCTCAATTCCACAAAGGATTGCTTATCAGCATGAAATTGATAAGGCACAAGCAGTTATATCCACTTGCACTGAAAAACAACAAAGAAGATTTAATCTTCATCGTGTGATGGGATATTCTATGACAGAAATTGCAAAAATGGAAAATTGTGCTATTAGAACGGTGAAGCAATCTATTGATGCTGTGATAAAAAAGCTAGATAAAATAAAAATAGATTTCTAAAACTACCTCAAAGTGGAATGGCAATACTTTTTTGGACAATTTTTCAAAGGAGCGGTTCTTTGAATTGAACTGGGCTATTATACCCAAGCGAACCATGCAAACGTTTATTGTTAAACCAATAAACATATGCGGAAAGTTCTTCTTTAAGATGGCTTAAATTTTCAAAATGCCGACATCTAACAAATTCAGTTTTTATTATTTTAAATTGTGCTTCAGCCACGGCGTTATCAAAAGGACAACCTTTCGCACTTAAGGAACGACGAATATTGAACGTCCTTAATAAATCATCAATCAAGAAATTTTTAAACTCACTGCCATGGTCAGTATGAAAAATATCAAAGTTATTTAAATTTGTTTTTACCATGGTAAAAGC
>CAYJJL010000286.1:0-1827 GCA_964370455.1 uncultured Faecalibacterium sp. | reverse complement strand
CAAAATGATAGCCCCTAAATAGGGCATATCAAAGTGCTTTGTGTAGCCTTTTTTATTATCTTATTTTTTATTATTTTACTTTGCTGTATTAATAAATGAGCGGTTATCCCAAAGGTATATCGCACCTGAAATGAATGTTACAACAGCTACAAGCCAACATAGTGCTTGTGTTATTAAACTAACTGCGCCTATATCTGAGCCGCTTGCAAATGCTGCCACAAAATAATAAAAAATAATGCTTACCATTTGCAAAACTGTTTTAACTTTACCCCACATATTTGCAGCTATAACCTTGCCATCCTTTGCACTTGCTGCAACCATGCGCAGACCAGAAACAGCAAATTCTCTAGCTAGGATAATTGATACCACCCAAGGTGAACAGACACCATCGCGCATCATAAATAAAAATGCAACTGTGGTTAATAGTTTATCCGCTAATGGGTCTAAAAACTTACCAAAATCTGTTACCATGTTATTTTTGCGTGCAAGATATCCGTCGAAAAAATCTGTTAAAGCCGCTATTGCAAATACTAAGCCAGCAATTAAGTACCAAGTGCTATTGTAATCAGTAGCACCATACTGTGTTAGGCTAACAAAAACCATAAACACAGGCTCCAACATCATACGTATAACCGTTAATTTATTTGGCAAATTCATTAATTAATCTGCTCTGTGAAAAATATGTTTAATTTTCAATGATATCATTATAACACATTTTACTGATATAGGTATAGATTTTTCGCATTTTTTTTAAACGAAGTAAAAAAAGTCACAGAAAAACCATACCTAGGTAAATTTTTCGCTTTTTAAAAAGAATTATAAAGCTTTACAGGCATACACAAAAAATAAACCACTTGACAAGTGTATTTTTATGTTATATACTGTACTTGTCAATACATAACACTAACACACACGAAGGTGGTGACACATTGGAAATTATAGTTAGCAATAAATCAAGCCGCCCACTATATGAGCAAGTAGCCTCACAAATAAAAAGTGACATTATGAGTAGTGAGCTAAATGCTGGTGAGGCTATTCCATCTGTTAGGGCGCTAGCAAAATCTCTACAAATAAGTGTGCTGACTGTTCAGAAAGCATATACGATTTTACAAGAGGAAGGCTTTATTGAAACAACAGCCGGCAAAGGCTGTTATGTTTCAGTGCAAAACCAAGATTTTTACCTTGAAGAACAACAAAAAAAGATAGAAAAAAAATTTACAGAGGCAATAGAAATTGCAAGAGAGAGCGGAATAAAACTCGAAAACCTCTCCGAGTTATTAACACTTTTATATCAGGAGGATTAAAATGAGTAGTAATATTTTGGCTGTAAAAGGGCTAACAAAAAAGTACAAAGATTTCACATTAGATAATATTTCGTTCTCTGTGCCTTATGGTTCAATTGTCGGTTTAATCGGAGAAAACGGTGCAGGTAAAAGCACTATAATTAAAAGCATTACTAATGTTATAAAAAGTGACAGCGGTAATGTTTCCATGTTTTCAAGTGAGGCCACTGTATCAGTAGAAGATAAAAGCAAACTTGCCGTGGTTTTTGACGGAAGCAACTTCCCTGATGTTTTAACTGTTCAAACTTTAAACAACGTGCTTAAGAGCATTTATTCGAATTGGAACGAAGAAAAATATTTTTCTATGACCGCTAATTTTGATTTGCCAAAAGATAAAAAAATTAAAGATTTTTCAAAGGGTATGAAAATGAAGTTATCAATTATTGTGGCGTTTTCACACAATGCAAATTTGATGATTTTAGATGAAGCAACAAGCGGACTTGACCCTGTTGTGCGTGATGATATTTTAGATATACTACTTGAC
>CAYJJL010000285.1:0-1858 GCA_964370455.1 uncultured Faecalibacterium sp. | reverse complement strand
ACCATACCACACCACAACTGTCAAGCGTTTTTTTAAACTTTTTTTAAGTTTTTTTATATTATTTTTACCAAACTTTTACTACAATTTTTTATGTTGCATTTTTTGATGTATTTTTTGCACAACATCACCATTTTTTCACAATAACTTTTATCGCAATATGCATTAAATACTAAAAAACGGCGAAATTTAAATTTATTGAACTAATTTAAACTTTACATTTATTGACACCACACAAAAAAACCTTTATTATAATATGTATATAAGGCCTAAAACATCTATTTTTGATGTTCTTTTACATATACAACAAAATTGAAATGGAGTTTTAAAAATGAAAACTTTTAAAATAAGAACCTGCACTATTGGCGAAAAAAAACCAAAAGTTATAGTTCCAATAGTTGAAAAAACTATAAACGAAGTTTTAAATCAAGCTAAAAAAATCTCAAATGAACCATTTGAAGTTATAGAATGGCGTGCGGATTGCCTAGAAAAAACTTTAGATAAAGCAGAGCTAACACAAATTTTGAGTGATTTGCGCAATATTATTGACACAAAAGTTTTGCTAGTAACCTACCGCAGAAAGTGCGAAGGCGGCGAAGGTAATGCAACTTTAGCTGAATATGAAGCTTTTTGTAACATAGTGCTAGCAAGTAAAAAAGCAGATTTATTAGATATTGAACTTTCAATCGGCGATGAACTTGCTGCAAGCCTTGCAAAAAAAGCCAATGAATATGAATGCATAAGCATATTTTCGCAACATGATTTCGCAAAAACTCCACCTGTTACTGAAATGCTTAGCACTCTTTGTAAAATGCAAAGCTTAGGCGCTGATATAGCTAAAATTGCAGTTATGCCAAATAGCTCTACTGATGTGCTAAATTTATTTACTGCTAGCCAAAAAATGAAAACTCTACACCCTGAAACACTGATTTTAACTATTAGTATGGGCGAAATTGGCGCAATAAGCCGTGTTTGCGGTGCAACTTTTGGTAGTTGCATGACATTTGCAAGTATAGGTAAAGCATCTGCACCAGGGCAAATCAACCTAGAGGATATGAATAAATCGCTACAATCTTTATACCGCTAAAAATAAATTTACTTAATAAGTGGCTATAATACTTAAATTAGGCTGTAAATATATCTGTTAATCAAGTTACACTTAAAACTGGACATATTAATAAAAACTACAATAATATATTAAAATTAACAACTTGCTTTCAATTTGTTGCATCTAATGATACAGTTTTTACAGATAATTTTACACAAAAAGTCAATTGACAAGTAAAATGTATTGTAATATGATAGATGTAAGGATATCATCAAAATCATAACTAGAAATATGTGTTATTAATTGAGTGAAAGAGGAAACGGAGACAGTATTATGAAAAAACGTGTTGGAATTTTAACCTCAGGTGGAGATTGCCCTGGTCTAAACGCTACTATACGCGGTGTTGCAAAAGCTTTGTATCAATTAATGGGTAATAATGTTGAAATTGTTGGTATACGCAATGGTTATTCTGGCTTAATTGAAGGCGATTATAAAGAAATGGCACCTTCTGACTTCCACGGAATTTTAACAGTAGGTGGCACAATACTTGGCACAAAACGCACACCTTTTAAAGCAATGCGAGTTATTGGCGCAGATCAAGTTGATAAAGTTGCAGCTATGAAAAAAAGTGATAAAGATGCAAAACTTGATTGCTTACTTTGCCTTGGTGGCAACGGCACACATAAAACCGCTAATATGCTTTCGCAAGAGGGTTTAAACATTATTGGTTTGCGAAAAACTATTGAAAATGATATTTTTGGTACTGAAGTTACCTTTGGTTTTCACACTGCTGTTGATTTTGCTACAGATGTT
>CAYJJL010000284.1:0-1858 GCA_964370455.1 uncultured Faecalibacterium sp. | reverse complement strand
TGAATTTTATGTAAAATAGCTGTATACTTATAAATAAATTGCCACAAATATAAATAAGAGGTACAGCTAATGAATACAATGAAATGTAATATCAGAGATAACCAAGGTCGCACTTTATTAACTTGCAACGAATCAAGGCAAATTAGTTTAGTTTATGCGCACGAATACAACGCAGGTGATAAAATTGTTTTAGAACTTGCAAAACCCGATTACTTAATGATGCAGCTTGAAGATACCATGCCAGAAGTTTTAGTTTACTGCACAGCAAATGTATTTGTTTACCCTGTACCAACAGGTGCAGGGGCCGTTACATACTCCCCTAAAAACTTTGCTGGCAATTTGCACATAATACGTGCACGCTTTGCCACCGAGGATGAAATTTCTGCACGTCGCAACCTAGCTTTTAACCCTTATGATATACATGGCGAAAGCCCTGTTTACCCACATGCTTGGGCCAATGTTGAAACACGTGGTGAGGCTGTTTTTGCAGCACGCAATGCAATTGATGGTGTTTTTGAAAATAGCTCACATGGTATTTTCCCATATCAAAGTTGGGGTATAAACCGTGACCCTAACGCAGCTTTAACTGTTTCATTTGGGCGCAAAGTTGTGCTTGATGAAATACGTATTACCGAACGTGCGGATTTTCCACATGATAGCTACTGGACAAGTGCAAGGGTAACCTTCTCTGATGGTAGCAGCGAAACATTAAGCCTAGTAAAATCTGAAAAACCACAATGCTACAGTATAGAGCCAAAGCAAACAGAGTACATTACACTAAGCCACTTAATCAAAGCCGAAGACGAATCGCCTTTCCCTGCTTTAACACAAATTGAAGCTTATGGCAAAGAATGCGCAAAATAAAAGTAATAATTAGCATAAATTAACTCACCATTTAAGCTCTCAAACAAAACATATTTGTTTGAGAGTTTTTTGTTGACTTTTGCACATAGTTGTGATAAACTAACCTAAGCACAGTTAGTTATATGCAACTCGTTTTAACATAAGACTATTTTTTTGGCAAATTTATTAATTTCGCCATTTTCAAAAGATAAACTTAGTTGCTATTAACCACGCATTTTATCTAAAGGAGACCTTATGTCGCTTATTGACGCAAAACTTGAAACTAAATACTTAATAAAAAAAATAGAAACTGACGACGAAGAATTAAACGATTTTTTATTTACATTAGGTTGTTTTTCTGGCGAGGAAATTACAGTTGTTTCTATCATGGGCAATAACTACGTTATAAGTATACGTGATGCACGTTATAGCATTAACAAAGATTTAGCCTCAGCCATTATTGTAGAGTAATCACATAACAAATAAATTGCATAATTTAAAACCATTTTACAATGATTTACATTGTGGGAGTATTAATTTTACGCTTTTTTTTATGATGTACAAGTAAAATTAGCGCAAGATTTTTATTATAAATATGTTTTAATAAACACTTGAAACAAACTGGAGGAATATCAAAAATGAGAATTGCACTCACTGGCAACCCTAACAGTGGTAAGACTACACTGTATAACGCACTAACAGGCAGAAGTGAACGTGTTGGCAACTGGGCTGGTGTTACAGTTGATATGAAAGAAAGCCCAATTAAAAAAACATATGCTACATCTACAGATGTAACTGCTGTTGATTTACCTGGTGCTTATTCAATGTCACCTTTTACATCAGAGGAAAGCATAACAAGTACATATGTTAAAAACGAAAATCCAGATGCTATAATTAATATAGTAGATGCAACCAACCTAAGCCGTACATTGTTTTTTACAACACAAATTTTAGAACTCGGCATACCAGTTGTTATTGCATTAAATAAAACAGATTTAACAGGTAAAAAAGAAAC
>CAYJJL010000283.1:0-1875 GCA_964370455.1 uncultured Faecalibacterium sp. | reverse complement strand
TGAAAATTACTCAAATGTTTATGAACGTTGTGTCTAACATTATTGTGTTACCTTTGATATTTCAAAACATTTAAAAGATTTTACAGAGCTTGAAAGGTTAGTTTTGCTTGATGGTGTTGACAGCGAAAATTTCAAAAAGTTATATCCCAATGTAAAAAAACCTAAACGTGTTATGGACGGCTACGTTGAGGGCTTACGTACTTTTGTTAATAAAAAAGTTATTGAATCCAGCACAAAAAAAGTTGCAAATAGTGTAATAGCAAATGCAATATGTAGTAGTGATTGTGATGCCTGTAACGGTACAAGGCTTGGTTTTGACGGCAGAAATGCAAAATTAAATGGTAAAACTATAACCGAAGTTAGCACTTTTACAATGTCTGCTCTCGCCGCTTTTATTGATGACATGCAAAGCAAATTATCAACCTCTGCACGTGAAATTTCAAATGTTATCACACAAGATATTTTAAAGCGAATAAACGGTATCGTAAAAATAGGGCTAGAATACCTCTCCATAGATAGGCCTGTTTTCACACTTTCAGGTGGTGAAAGCCAACGTTTAAGGCTTGCAAGCATTTTAGAAAGTGGGCTTACTGGTGTGTTATATATTTTAGATGAACCAACAACAGGCCTACATGCAAGAGATACAAAGTTGTTGCTAGCATCGATAAAAAAACTACGAGATTTAGGCAACACTGTAATAGTTATAGAGCACGATATGGATTTTGTAAAAGATTGTGATTATGTGATTGATTTTGGTGTTGGTGCAGGTGCGTTAGGTGGTGAGATTGTAGCAAGCGGAAGTGTTTTAGAGCTTACGCAAAACACAGTTTCAAAAACTGCAAAATATCTACGCGAGGCAAAACCAAAACCCAACAGTAAAAAAATTAACGCAACTAGGTTTATCGACATTAAAAATGCAACTGCACACAATTTAAAAAATGTTTCTGTACAAGTTCCGCTTGGTCAACTAGTTTCGTTTGCTGGTGTTTCTGGCAGTGGCAAAAGCTCGCTTGTTTTTGATGTTATTGAGCAAAAAGCAAATGCACAAAGCATTAAAGGTTTTGAAAATATTTCCGAGGTTATAAAAATAGACCAAAGCCCCATAGGTAGGCAAAGCCGCAGCAATGTTGCAACTTACACTGAAGTTTTTACACTTATAAGGGAACTTTTTTCAGCACAGCCACAAGCAAAAAAACTTAAATTGAAACCAGCTGATTTCTCGTTTAATGTAAAAGGTGGACGCTGTGAAAAATGTGAAGGGCTTGGTGTAATACCGCTTGATATGCAGTTTTTAGACGATGTTGAAGTTATTTGCCCTGTTTGCAAAGGGCATAGATTTAAGAAAAAGGTTTTATCTGTCACCTACAAAGGCAATAATATTTCGGATATACTAAATTCAACCGTTTTTGAAAATTTAGAGTTTTTTAAAAATGATAAAGATATACTACAAAAGCTAAAAACTATAGATGAAGTAGGGCTTTCGTACCTTAAACTAGGGCAATCAACCACTACACTTTCTGGCGGTGAATGTCAAAGGTTAAAACTCTCAAAAGAGCTTGCAAAAGGTAGCAATAACGGCCATACTTTATATCTCTTAGATGAGCCCACAACTGGTTTGCACCCATCAGATATTGAAAAGCTTTTAGCTTTACTACAAAAACTAGTATCACAAAATAACTCTGTATTTGTAATTGAACACTCCACTGAAATACTAGCAAAAAGCGATTATATAATAGAGCTAGGGCCATTTGGTGGTGATAAAGGTGGCGAAATTTTAACAACTGGCACACCATTTGAAGTTTCGCAAAATAGCAAAAGCGTAACTGGTGCTTATCTACTTTAAAGGCATAGATTTTTCGCATTTTTTAGAGCGAA
>CAYJJL010000282.1:0-1896 GCA_964370455.1 uncultured Faecalibacterium sp. | reverse complement strand
TACTCCCAATCCTCGTCATCGCCCTTAATATACATTTCATTTAAATAATTTTTCAAACTTATGCTATCGAGCTCATCTACATCATATACTGCGCTCAAATCAATATCGCTACTATATGGTGCGCACCTTAAATTTTGTTTAATCTCTTTCAGCATTTGCTCTGGGCCTATGCTAACAAGTTCAAAATCAGCTGTGTTTTCAAACTTAACACTTGGGTATTTTTTAAAATCACAATCGTCTATATCTGCCATTTCGCTAATAAATGGGTACTGCCTGCCACAAAATATCAATGCCTCGCCACGCTCTTTACTTAAACGTTGCAATTGCGATATTGAAATTAGCGGTTGTTCTTCAGTAAAATTACCATTTAAACGCCTAACTTTACCGCATAAATTGCTAATCTCTGTAAGCAAGCTTATCTCCTTACTTGCAAGAAAAACCCAGTTTTCGCAGTTGCCTTTTATTGTTTCAGCTTCATTTAAATATTTTTCCTTTAACTGGTGCATGCTTTGCAACACAAGAAAAAACCTCATGTTTCTGCTACGTGCTGCTGATATCATAGATGGCATGTCAGGTATTTGTGGTATGTTTGCAAATTCATCTAGCATAAAGTTAACACGCACTGGTAATTTTTGATTTTCGTGTTTTTGTGCCTCGCTAATAAGTAACTCGTAACACTGCTTTATAAAAGTTGTTGCTATAAAATGGTAGCTCGTGCGCTCGTCAGGCACTATTACATAAACTGCCGTTTTTTTGTTACCTATGGCATTTATATCAAAGCTTGTTCTGCTCATGTTACGCACCAAAGTTTCTTGCGATATAAATACGCTAATCAGCGAAAATAATGTTGATTGTACATCACCTTTTGCGTTATCGCTAGAGCGTGCTATACCATCGTAATTTATACGTGCTAAGCTTTCGCCTCGTGCAAGTTGCATTAACTCGTGTAAGTAGTTTTTTTCGTATTCATCTGGTTCAAGATTATAGGCTTTTATTGTTAGAGGGTCGGTGATGCCTTTTGCAAAACTAGTGCAAAATTGCGAAAAGGTTTTTAAATTACATTCTTCAAACGTACAAGTTTCAAACATTATCATCAAAATAGCTCGTGCCACTGATTTTGCAGCATTTACCCAAAAAACATCTTTGCTTTTTTCCTCCTGTTTTGCGGCAATTGCATTTACAAAATCGTTTAAACGGCTAATTGCGCCATCTTTATCCCCACTTTGATACAACTGATACGGCACAGCAAGCGGATTCCAGTTACTGCTGTGTTCTAAATCTCTATAATTTAAAACAACTATTTCATAACCACTAGCCTGTGCATAGCCAGAAGTACGCTCAAAAAGTTCGCCTTTAGGGTCAGTTGCAACAAAGGATTCCCCTGCGCCTATTAGCAAGTTTAAAGTAGGCATACAAAACAAACGGCTTTTTTTACTGCCTGTTGAGCCAAAAATTAAACTATGGTTATCTAGCGCATCCACATAGGCTGTTTTACCATCGTTTATAATTGGCAAACCAGCTGCGCTATATTTTTCATCCTTTAAATTTACTTTTTGGTTTGTTGCGATAATTTCCTCACTATTTGCCCCACGTGATTCACTAACAGAAGAAAAATATTTTGAAAATTTATAGTTATCTAAATTCATTTACTACTCTCCGTTTCTTACATAAAACAATTAAAGCATTAGTTGTTAAAACCTATCCTCGGTATTTTTTTAACGGCATAAAGTTTATTTATAAACTCACTATCTTTATTAAAAGCCTGTAATTGCTCAGCACTTATTACGCCTTTGTGCTCGCTATACGTTGCCCCAAGCTCAAAAGCTACATCTAAAGATAAAATATAAACTGTTTTGTAACCATAAAAATACTCAGATTGCATTAGTTTTGTTATAC
>CAYJJL010000281.1:0-1916 GCA_964370455.1 uncultured Faecalibacterium sp. | reverse complement strand
GCTGCTATGGAAGAATTTAACAAAGCACCACAACTTGGCGAAGAAACATCAGTAGATATCACAGTAACATTCTCTGAGCACTTCTGGGAACTTTCAGATAACTTCTACGATGAATTTTTAGTGAGCGTAGTTGATTTAAACCTTGAATAATTATAAATTTGAATAATATTTAATATTAAAAAAGATTGTGACGAAACTTTCATTTCGTTACAATCTTTTTTTACTGTTGGCAAATAACTTACAAAACAGCATTTATGTAATTGTGTGATAGGTAAATGTTAGCAAAATTATTTATTAATTTTCTTCTGTTTCGTAGTCAGTAGCAGGTCTTTCAGGCTCAAAAAGAATCCATTCACATGCTGGTGGCCACTCCATCGCTTCTCTTTTGGTTTCGCTTTCTAGCACGCTTGCTAAGTTTGATATAATCTTATTTTTTATATTATTCATGTATTACCTCCTGTTTTTTAATCTTTGCTAATATTACGGACAATGCAGCGGTTAACATACCTAGCACACAACATATAGAATATTTTTCACCTGGAAATATAAAATGAAATAACAAAACAATTATGCTCTCAACTATAATTATCTTTCGCACTTTTGCTTTATTTGCTAATAGCGATATTTCAGTTTGTTTCATATTGGGGTGATTTATAGGGGCATATTTAAATATAATTATATTAGATAATAGTATCACAATAAGTAACACCGGTAATAAAGAAAAGTAGCTTGGAAAATAATATACAATTAATGCATTAAAAACAAGTATTAACAAGGACAACAACCAACATCTAAATAAACTTGTAGCATGATATCCGCTTGAGCGTTTTCTGATAAATAGAATACTCAACAAAAAAATTATGGTTTCTATAAATCCTAATAAAATTGTACCAGCTGTTAACAAAATAATTGAACCTGTAACAGAAGAAATTCTCCTTTGTATAGTATAAACATACCAATCGTACTTGTTTTCATCCAAAAAACCTTTAGAAACAAAATAAGATGTTAAATTATCAGCAATCTTCTGAAGCATATTTCCTCCTAATGTATGTTGATATAATAACATCTTTGTATGCAAATTGATAATGCATTTACGTGAATAGTCATTTTTTTTCGCAAATAACACTATATATCTCTGTATAACACGGCCGAAAAGTTAAACCAGCCATTTCTATAATCAAATGCATAAGTGAATTTGTTTTTATCAAGAACAGTTTTTATATTGTTGACACCAAAGCCATGATCTTCACTATTTATTTTTGTAGTAAATATATTGTTATCGTTATCAATGCTAACGGGGCGTGAGGTATTTCTTACTGATAACAATGTTTTTATATTATCCATTGTTATCTTAATTATAATACATTTATCTTCACACAGTTTTTCAGTAGCTTCAATAGCGTTATCAAGTAAATTGGCAAGTAATGTTGCCAAATCAGCTTGTTTAATCGGAAATTGCGAAATATCATCAATTTTAAATCTAATCGTTATACCTTTTTCTTTAGCTAACCAATATTTTTGGTTTAACACAGCATTGGCTATTGGGTTGTTGCAATCAATAATCATTCCAGTTTTGCTCTCTACTGAAATTTCTTTAATATATTTTCTGGCTTCATCCACATCGTTGTTTTGTAAAAAAGTATTTAAAATTTCTATATGGTGTTTAAAATCATGTGAAATACTTTTTTGCTTCTTTAAAGTATCGCTCCAAACTTCCGCAAGTTCCATCTTATTTCTAAGATCTTTGTTGTATATTATGGATTCGGTTTTTATTGATTGCTCATGCGCAATTCTATCTAAAAGAGTTATTAGAATAACATTAATAATAAATAAAACTAATGCATTTATAAATGTCCAAGTTACAACACTATCTTCTAATATAGCTACTTGAATTGAAATATATAAACTTAAAATCG
>CAYJJL010000280.1:0-1957 GCA_964370455.1 uncultured Faecalibacterium sp. | reverse complement strand
AATAACACTGATGCTGGCCGCAATATACGTGTTGACAGGCAAACCCCTAGTGAAAATGACTTTTTACAAAATTCAACAAACCGTACACGTCGCTTAAAAAGAAAGGAATAACATATGCTTTCTTCTAAAGAACTAAAACAAAGTGCGCTAAGGGAAATTTCCACCCGAAGGCAAGTTGCACGCACAAAAGCAATGGATGAAAAAGCCTTGCTTGAAAAAGCCTACCCCGAATTGCAAGCGGCTGAAAAAAACTTACAAGATTGTGGTATTGCTTTAAATTTAGCCGTTATTTCAGATGATGGCAACCCTGAAAGCGCAAGGCAAAAACTGGCACTTGCACAGCAAAATTATACAGCTGTACTTGCTAAATTAGGCCGTGCTTCAAATGCGCTAGAACCTAAATTTACATGCAAATTTTGTGAGGATACAGGCCATGTAGATGGCAAAACATGTAGCTGTGTGCATGAGCTTATGCAAAAGATGCGTCGCAAGGAAATTGAAGATAGCTCCTCACTAGCTATTACAAAATTTGATACATTAAGTTTAAAATACTACCCTGATAAAAAAGATACGTTAATCAACCAAAACATACGCCAATACATGGGCGAACTTATCGCTGATTTAACTGCGTATGCAGATGATTTTGATAAAGACAGCGCAAATTTATTACTATTTGGTAATAGTGGCCTTGGCAAAACACACGTAGCCCTAGCCATAGCTGGTGTTGCACTTAACAAAGGTTTTGATGCTGTTTATTTAAGCGCACCAGAGTTTTTTTCCAAAGTTGAGCAATACCACTTTAACAACCAAGCAGATTTAGAAAGTGCTTTAATTGACACTGTTACTAACGCTGATTTGCTTATTTTAGATGACCTTGGCACAGAGCTAATTTCTGCTTTTACCATAAGCACACTTTACACTTTGCTAAACGCACGCATGGCAAACAAAAACCCTACAATTTTTACAAGTAATATAACCGATGGCGCTCTGCTTGAAAAACGTTATACTGAAAAAATTTCAAGCCGTATTTCAGGCAGTTGCGAGCCTTTCCGCTTTATGGGCGATGATGTAAGGCATATAAAAGCAATGGAGTAAATTTGTGAGTGAATATCCCACAAGTTTTTTAATTTAAACTATTAACAAAAAGGTGTTGTTACAAGAACATGCCATTTGGCTGTGTAATGTAACAACACCTTTTATTAATTTATGGATTTTTCGTATTTTTAAAAACAAAGTGAAGCAAAAAGCAGAAAAACCGTATCTAATTTTAATTAGATAAATATTAGCTATATAACGCTAATTAATTATTTTTGGCAAGCTGTGATGATAGACATAATGTAAACTTCATCAGCGTTACAACCACGAGAAAGGTCGTTCATAGGTGCTGCAAGGCCCTGTAATATTGGCCCATAAAGTGCGTAATCGCCTAGACGCTGTGCAATTTTGCAACCAATGTTAGCTGATTCGATATTAGGGAATACAAATGTGTTTGCCTTACCAGCAACTGGACTATCGCCACATTTTAAGCAGGCAACTTCTGGTGCAACTGCTGCGTCAAACTGTAATTCGCCATCAATAGCCATATCTGGTGCCATGCTTTGTGCAACTTTTGTTGCCTCAGCAGAAAGTGCAACTGTGCCACCTTTGCCTGAACCTTTTGTTGAAAAGCTCAACATTGCAACTTTAGGGTCAATGCCAAAAAGTTCTGCTGTTTTTGCAGTTTCGATTGCAACTTCAGCAAGTTTTTGAGCGCCAGTAACTTTAACTTCACCAGTGGTACGGTCTAGTGTATCTGGGTAATCTAGGTTAATTGCACAATCGCCCATTGCTAACCGTTGCCATTTTTCATCGCCTGTTTCACGTATAAGTATCATACATGAGCTACCAAGGTTTGCGCCTGGTGTTGTTTTAACAATTTGTAACGCTGGGCGTACTGTATCAGCTCTGGAGTAAGTTG
>CAYJJL010000279.1:0-1978 GCA_964370455.1 uncultured Faecalibacterium sp. | reverse complement strand
GATTTTTCTGTAATTTTTTCTTCGCTTCGCTCTAAAAAATTACGAAAAATCTATAGAAAGGCAAGAAATGACAGATTTTGATTTTATGCAAGAAGCTTTAAAAGAGGCACAACTTGCTTTTGATAAAGGCGAGGTGCCTGTTGGTGCTGTGATTGTAAAAAATGGTGAGATAATTGCCAGAGCGCACAACACTCGTGAAACAGAAAAAAACGCTACACATCATGCAGAACTACTAGCAATTGATAAAGCCTGCAAAGCACTAGGCGGCTGGCGACTTTGGGAATGTGAGCTTTTTGTTACACTAGAACCATGCCCAATGTGTACTGGTGCAATAATAAATAGCCGTATAAAACGTGTGGTTTACGGTGCAAGTGATGTAAAAGCAGGTTGTTGTGGCTCGGTTGTTGATTTGTTGAGCATGAGCTTTAACCATAAACCACCTGTGCACGCTGGTTTGTGTGAGGAAGAGTGTAGAACTATACTTGAAAATTTTTTTGAAAAATTACGTATAGAATTAAAAACTCGCCCCAAGTGGAAAAAACCTCAGCAAGATTGAACACTTTTATATATTGTACACAGCATGGAGATAAAAAAGCACTTTGTAATATACTTTTATGTGCAATTTCGTTGATTTCAAATTTTAAAAATTACGTTGCATAAATTATTTTTGAGCACGAAGTAAGCAATGAGTATCTTGAATTTATTTATAAATTGATGTACAATAAAATTAGTAACAATTAAGGGGGTGAAATAGTGGAATATATATTGTTATCCGCAGGTTTTTTATCAATTATTGTTTTTAGTTTCTTTACTATCAAAATAGTTGTACAAAAGCTTAATTTTGCCTCGCGCAGTAATGTGTTATATTGGTTTTTTTCCTTAGTAAACGCTGCGATAATATTTTTTATTTATATTTCAAGTGCTCCTATTGCCTTTATGCATTTTATAATTTTAGTGCTATTTTTGCTTGAGTTTTTATACTTATCAAAGTTTAAAATCAGGCAATCAATATTTATGAGCTCCACTTTGCTCTTAACTATTATTACAAATAATTTTTTAGTGCTGACAATAGCAAGTGCAATAACAAATAAAACTTTTTATGAATGTTATCAAGATACCACTGTTTTTCCTTTAACTATTGTAATAACGAATGTTATCTTAATAAGCGTAGCTTATTTAACACAAGGTATGGTAGATAATAAAAAATTGCAAGACCTTGCAAGCGCTAAATTTTATTCGGATTTAATGTCGGTAGTTTCGGTTTATTTAATTTTTGTTGTAAGCTTTGATTTGAATTTTTTGTACAATTATAAATTAACTCCATATTTTGCATTGGCTACCATCGCAACTATAATTTTTGTTTCAACAATGTTTTACTGCTTATTATACTTTAATATGTCATTAATTAAGTTGCACCCATTTAAACGCAAAGCTGATGAAGTTAAAACCTTGCACCAAAATATTGTTAGAAAAAAGATTGAAACAGAATTTAAATTATATTCTGACTATTTAACAAAATTATATAACCGTCGTTTTATTTTTTCTAAACTAGACGCACTGTGCGAGGATGAACTGGCAAAGTTTGGCGTAGTGTTTGTAGCCCTCGCAAGCCTTAAATTTGTAAACGATAATTTCGGGCATAAAGAGGGCGACAAATATATAATTGAAATTGCTAACATATTAAAAAAGAGCATACGAGATAACGATTTATCTGCGCGCATAGGTGGAGATGAATTTTTACTTGTGTTATTGGACGTAACGGATACAGAACTTGAAGTTGTGATAAGGCGCATAAAAAATAGCGTTAATAAATTTAACGAAAGTAAACCTTATGTTTTTCATGCAAATTTGGGTTATATGTGTTTTGATATGGAAGATAAAAAGCAATCCAGAACCGAAATGCTTAACTATGTAGACGAACTTATGAACGTGGACAAAGAATTGTTTTACAAAAAAGGCGGAGCATAATATGATAGCA
>CAYJJL010000278.1:794-1997 GCA_964370455.1 uncultured Faecalibacterium sp. | reverse complement strand
TTAGTTTTTTATTAAAACTATTTTCACACACCTCTTGTTGCCTGCCAATATTCAGCCATGCTTTGGCCTTTTTCATAAGTAACTTCATTTTGCAAAAATTCTGTAAGCTCTTTAGTTGGTGCTTGCCAGCTTTTTGCATCATCCTCGCTTTTAAACTCAATTTCAGCATAGTAAAATTCACTTTTTGTGCCTTTGTCAACCTCGTTAACCTCTAGCTTGTGCCCACATGGTAAAATATAATCTTTACGAGTTTTTATTATTAAAGGCTTTGCCAAAATTTTATCACGCAAGTCAGCAAATTCTTCAGCAGAAATTAACATTTCAATTTCTTCACGGGATAAACCATGCCCTGATTTAAAGCAAAGCACATAATCGATTTTTTTGCCAATTTCTTCTTCTTTTCGTATTCGTACTGTTGGGTTTGTAGAAATATAACCTTGCTCCATGTGGTGAGTTTTTACACATTCTAGGTTGTCTGGCCATGTTTTTACTAGCCATTTACGTTCAATTTCCATTTTATACCTCTTTTATTTTGATTTTTTTAAAAAAAATGTAATTTCCTATTTAGTATATCATAGTTTTGTGGTACAATAAAGAAGAGTATTGTTAAATATAGGTTTTATTTTTATATTGTATTTGGTATAAATGCAATATAAGTTGCAAATTTGTTCGGTTACCACGCAACTGGCGAGAACAATTGCTTTATATAATAAAACAACCAAGAAACAGAAATGGAGTAAAAAAATGGCAGCAAACGTTATGGAAATTTATGGCAGTAAAGTTTTTAACGAGCAAGTTATGCAAGAACGCTTACCAAGTGCAACATATAAAAGCATGAAAGCTACTTTACATAAAGGCCAACCTTTGGATATAGAACTAGCAAATGTGGTTGCAAGTGTTATGAAACGCTGGGCAATGGAACTAGGTGCAACACATTACACACACTGGTTTCAACCATTAACAGGTATTACTAGTGAAAAACACGATAGCTTTATGTCACCTTTACCAAACGGTTCTGCTATAATGGAGTTTTCAGGAAAAGAACTTATAAAAGGCGAACCTGATGCTTCCTCCTTTCCATCTGGTGGCTTGCGTGCAACTTGCGAGGCACGTGGCTATACAACATGGGATGCAAGTAGCTATGCATTTGTTAAAGATGATGTACTTTGCATACCAACCGCTTTTTGCTAATACAATGCCGAG
>CAYJJL010000278.1:403-750 GCA_964370455.1 uncultured Faecalibacterium sp. | reverse complement strand
TACAACCGTTGGCGCTGAGCAAGAATACTTTTTGATTAAACAAGAAGATTACAAAGCACGTAAAGATTTAGTGCTAACTGGACGCACATTATTTGGCGAACCATCTATAAAAGGCCAAGAGCTTGAGGAACACTACTTTGGCGCACTGCGTCAAGAGGTTTCGGATTACATGAAAGACCTTGACCGTGCCCTTTGGGAGCTTGGTATACCATCTAAAACAAAACACAATGAAGTTGCGCCTTGCCAACATGAGCTTGCACCTATTTACGGTAGCTCTAACGTTGCTGTTGCCCACAACCTACTAACTATGGAAATGATGCGCCGCATTGCAACTAAACACGGCCTTG
>CAYJJL010000278.1:0-393 GCA_964370455.1 uncultured Faecalibacterium sp. | reverse complement strand
AGCACCAAAAACGAAAACCTCTTAGAACCAGGCAGCACACCTATGGAAAACTTACAGTTCCTTGTTTTCCTTGCAGCGGTTATAAAAGCTGTTGACGAATATGCAGATTTATTACGCACCTCTGTTGCTACACCTGGCAACGATTACCGCCTTGGCGCAAACGAAGCACCTCCTGCAATTATCTCCATTTTTGTAGGCGAAGAACTCGAAGCGGTTATAGATGCAATTGCCTCTGACTCCCCTTATGCTGGCCCTGTAAAAATGAAATTGGATTTAGGCGTTGATGTTTTGCCAAAATTTAGCAAAGATACTACTGACCGCAACCGTACCTCTCCATTTGCTTTTACTGGCAATAAATTTGAATTCCGCATGCCTGGCTCTACCCAAAACCTT
>CAYJJL010000277.1:0-1998 GCA_964370455.1 uncultured Faecalibacterium sp. | reverse complement strand
ACAATTATGCCGTCTACGAGGTATTGCAAGGTAAATTTTTTAATTTCGTCTATAAATTTATCATAAGTAGGCAATGTGTACGCCACAGTAAAGCCAACTTGATTTGCTTCTTTGTTAATGGCGGTTACTACTGTGGAAAAAAACTGGTCGTTCATAATATCTTTACTTGAAACACATATACAACCTATTTTTTTTAAGTTGCCTTTAAACTTAGTATCTATGCTGTTTAAATCGGCATTGCCTCGCACGCTAGGTGTGTAACCAACACGGTTAACAATTTCCCAAACACGTGCGGCAGTTTTTTTGCTTGCAGGCTTTTTGGTGTCACCGTTTATAATTCTGGATACAGTTGAAATAGATACATTAGCTATTTCTGCTATTTCTTTTAACGTTGCCATAAATTTACTCCATAATAATTCTAGTTGTAATTTTCAAACATATTTTTAAATGGAAGGTATAAAAACCTTTGAAATTTTAGATGCTCAATACATCAAAATAAAAAGGATGTATTGAGTTTATTTTACTATTGTAGAACTGCTTTAGTGAGGGGTTTTTAGTAGAGTGAAAACTCCAAAAATCCAAATTTACTTGCCTTGTTTGGATTATATCACATAGCAAAGGTATAGTCAATTGTAGGAAAGTTATAAATAATGGTGTAATGTTTTGTGCAACTGTACAGGTTAAAGGCTTGTTTATATAAAATGTGTATTGTGTTTTGAATAAATATGCCAAATTTGGGGCAAATATAAAACAAACTTCACACATTGGGCTAAAAAATCATTGAAGAGTAAATTTTTTGAAATGAGAGCTAGGTTTTGCAAAAAAATCATTTTTTGGATAAAGAATTTTTGATTAAATTTAAATATGTTTCATCAGTTAGTTTTTTGTGATAAAACATTTCAAAATATTGCTTAACTTTGCTTTCAAAATCGTAGTTTATATAATCTTTATATAATAGCTCGGTGTACCACATCATGCCTAAATATTGCTGTACTGATGGAGGAGTTCCTGCCCAGTTATATGGTTCAAGTGGTGTTTCATAAAAAGTGTTGTTTGTAATTGCGTTTAGGTTTTGCCATTTTGTTTCATCTTGTACATAGTCAAAAATAGCGTTATTACCAAAAATTAAAACATCGGGGTTCCAAAGTAAAATTTGCTCAAAATCAACTTCTACTCCCATGCCACTTGAGCTTTGTACATTTGTGCTTGCGAGGTTATTTGTCATTAAATCTAAAAGCTCGCTGTGGTATGAGTTTTGTGGCAAAACAAAAGTACCAGTATCGCCTTGTAGGTAAATGGCGGTTATTTTATTTTCGCCAACTTGTTGCATTGTTTGGAGAGTGCTGTTGTAGATATCTTCACAAAATAGTGCATATTTCTCGCTGTTTTCGCTATCGTTTAGCAAAATGCCAAGCTCTCTAAATGCGTTGCCGTAGCTGTCTAATTGTGTGGAGATATGTACCACTGGTATATTTAATTTTTCTTGCAAATTGTTTAAATCTTCACTTATGCCATCTTTTGCCTCGCCCATGTCGATAATAATGTCAGGGGCTGCAATTAAAATGCTCTCGTGGTTAATATCGCCACTTGTGCCATAAAGTTTGCCAAGGTTTGGCAAGTTGTGATATTGCTCTGGTATATGTGCCTTAACGCTTTCGCCCCAAGTGCCAGCGGTGCCAACTAGTTTTTCAGGTGTAAGTGCAAAAATCATCATTTGTGCTATATCGCCAGTTACAGCAATTTTGTTAATTTCGGTGGGTAATGTAAGCTCACGACCTAAATCATCAGTATATAAAAAAGTTTGTGTTTGGGTGGGTGTGGTTTGTGCGGTGCTTTGTGAGTGTGTAGTGCTTTGTGTTGATGTAACAGCGTTACCGCAGGCACATAATAGTGCGAAAGTAAAGGTGAAAAGTAAAAGTGTGGCTAGTTTTTTCATTTATTAGAAGGTCTCCTTTATGCGTTGGGTGTGCTTGTTGTTTGGTTGCGCTTTGTTAAAAA
>CAYJJL010000276.1:0-2055 GCA_964370455.1 uncultured Faecalibacterium sp. | reverse complement strand
ATTTTTGCTGTAGTAACTTTGAGCCTAAGCTCAAAGCGCCACTGCGGTGGCAGCAACGCAAAAACAATAAAAAACTTGCCTAGGTATGATTTTTCTGTAATTTTTTCTTCGCTTCGCTCTAAAAAATTACGAAAAATCTATACCTTAAAGTAAAATAAATTACAAGTAACTCATTAGTATTAATTTATTATTGTGGTTTTTTGTAACACGCCCAGTTTTTTAGTGTTCAAGTATTAAAAAAATGCATAAAGTTACAGAAATTCTATTTTATTTTCTACAAAATAGTGTTATAATAACAACAATACGAAAAATATTATGATTTTTACTTATAGGAGGCTCTATCATGGCTTTTAAGGAACAAAAAAGATGGTTATTTTTTGCGCTACCTTTTACATTTACAACTTATTTTGTGGAAGAGGAAATGTTAACAATAGCACAAGGTTTTTTAAACCGCAAGGAAAACGATTGTTATATGTATAAAATCCAAGATGCATCGCTTGAAACTAGTTTGTTTGAGCGCATATTTGGCCTTGGCACAGTACTTTGCCATACAGCGGACGTAACGCACCCAGTTTTAACATTAAAACATATAAAAAATGCTAGAGCAGTTAAGGATTTTATCGTTGAAAAATCTGAGGAACATCGTATAAAACGCCGTACTGTAAATATGCAAAACATTTCTGTTGATGGCGATATGTCAGATTTTGATATGCAATAATTATATTTACAATAGCATTATTACCAAGTGTTTATCATCAAAAAACACGCAGAAACGAAAAAATATTTTTTATAATTATAAAAACACTTGCTTTTAGTTTGGTTTAGTGGTAAACTGTTAACGAAAAGGGAGTAGCTCACGCTTTGCGTGGGGTATGTCGTCAAGACAGTGCATTGCACTCGGCATATTCTAAAAGTAGCAAGACTTTTTATTGTATTAACTGTGCAATAAAAGGTCTTTTTTTGCGCCTTTAAGTGCATACTCTCACTAACGAAAAGGAGTTTTTATGTCTATTTTTATATCAATATTATTTTTGCTAGGTGGTTTTGCTTTGCTAGTTTGGGGTGCGGACCACTTCGTTGCAAATGCTTCATCGCTTGCTCGCCGTTTAGGTGTGCCAGCTTTAATTGTTGGTTTAACAGTTGTTGCTTTTGGTACATCTGCGCCAGAGCTAACTGTTAGTGTAACGGCTGGTTTAAACCAATCAAACGAAATTGCAATAAGTAACGTTTTAGGCTCAAACATTTTTAACTTGCTAGTTGTTGCTGGTTTAAGTGCAGTTATCGCACCGCTTTACATCGAAAAATCTTTGCTAAAGCGTGATTGGCCAGCATCTATATTTGCGGCTATTGCACTTGCTGTTTTTGTATGTCTTGATGGCATGCTTTCTCGCCTTGATGGTGCTTTATTGCTTGTAGGTTTTGTGGTTATTTTATGTTTGCAAATACGTTCAGCACTATCAGAGCGCAATTTACTTAAGGAAGAAGTGCAAGAACATGACGACTCAATACCACAGGCAAAGGGCGGAGCTGTTAAGTTATTATTTAACATTGTGTTAAGCCTTGCTGGTATTATTGTGGGTGGTCAATTAACAGTTGATGGCGCAAGAGATATAGCACTAGCAGCTGGTATGTCTGAAACTTTAGTAGGTTTAACAATAGTTGCTGTTGGTACATCTTTGCCAGAGCTTGTAACATCAGTTATGGCTACACGCCGTGGCGAACGTGATATTGCGATAGGCAATGTTATTGGCTCAAACCTATTTAATATCTTGCTAATTTTAGGTACATCATCAGTTTTAACACCTATCCCAGTGCAAGCAACTGCAATGTTTGATAGCGTAGTAGTTGTAGCAATAAGTGTGCTTTTATTTATACCAGCGGTTATGGGCAAATTCGGCAGAAAAATCGGTGTGCTAAGCGTGTTGTCATACGTTGCATACACAACATGGATTATAATTAGATAAGCTAAAATAAGGCTGAACAAAATTAAATAAACCTAAAAATAAAAAACCTATTATTGCAATTTAAAACTGCAAATAATAGGTTTTTTGTTTT
>CAYJJL010000275.1:0-2074 GCA_964370455.1 uncultured Faecalibacterium sp. | reverse complement strand
CAGGTATCAAGCCCTTATCGCTGTTTATTATTCAATTCACGTAATTTTTATCTAAATATCGCGCTTTACTTTTTGGCTCACTTCAAAACAGCGCTATATTTTTATCATTTTACTTTATTATCTGCTTTCAAACTCTATTTCAAGTATTTTGCCATCAAAGGCTACCTCTGCATGTTCAAACACATCAGTAGCGTTAAACAAAACCTCTTCTGGCTCTTGTATGGACGCACTAAAATGTGTTAAAAACAGTTTTTTAACATTAGCTTCTTTTGCCATAGTTGCCGCTTGTGCAAATGTGCTATGTCCAAATTCCGCAGCTTTTTCACTAAGTTCACTTTCGGCATATGTGGCATCACATATAAGTAAATCCGCCTCATTTGCCGCAGTTACTAAGCTTTGGCATGGCGCTGTATCTGTACCATAAACTACAGCCAAACCCTTGCGTGGCTCGCCCATAACTTGCGCTGGTAAAATCTCTTTATCCTCTACAAAAACGCTTTCACCTTTTTGCAATTTACCCCACTGTTGCATTGGTATATTAAGCGCTTTTGCTTTTTCTGGCATAAATTTGCCTGCTCGTGGTAAATCCACCCTGTAACCAACGCAAGGCACACGATGCGCCAATGGAAATGCCGTTATATTTATTGGCAAATCTGCAATTTGTTCAATAGTTTGTGGCAATGGCTTATTTTGCTTACTTGCAAACACATGTAATTTAATAGTAAAAGGCAGACCACCACACATTTGAAAAATAGGTTTCATCGCTTGTTCTAAACCTACTGGGCCAGTAATAATTAGCTCCTCTGTGCGCCCCATGTGCCCTAGCGTGTGCAGTAAACCTGGCAAGCCATACATATGGTCACCATGAAAATGCGTTAAACAAATTGCTTTAACCTTAAAAAGGCTAACGCCTGCCGCTTTTGCCGCTGATTGTGTACCTTCGCCACAATCAAACAATATATTATAGCCATTTATGCTAACAGCCATAGCTGCAACTGCACGGTTTGGCAAAGGCATGGTTGCAGATGTGCCTATAATTGTTACTTTAAGCACGGTCTACCTCCTTTTAGCGCCTTGCCACATTTTGGGCAATATGTAAACTCCTGCACTGTATCATAACCGCAATGTTCGCATACTTTATACCCAATAGCCCTTTGAAATTTAAGTTTATCTAAATTTAGTTTTTCAATTTGTCCCCAGTATATTTTTTCACCCTTTTTGGCTGAAAGAGGGCTGACAGTGCCACAGCATGAAGTGCGCACGTAATAATCCTTACCCCATTTATAAACAGGGCAAAAAAACAATCTTAGAGAATGATAGTTAAAGTAAGCCTCTAAATATGCTTTTTTCCCACAGATGGGGCATGTTATTTTTTGATGCAATTCTAAATCATGCACACCATCGCCTGTGCCAAAAATTAAAAACATAAAAGTTCCCTTTGTTTTGCTAGTATGTTTGATATCCCCTATCAAACATTATTTTCTAGGTTACGTGCCATCCAAACACCCATAGCAGATGCCATCATCAAGCCACGTGTCCAACCACTGGAATCACCTAAACAATGTAAATTTTCAATGTTTGTGCTTAGGTTTTCATCCATTTTAACTTTGTTGCTGTAAAATTTAAGTTCTGGTGAGTATAGTAAAGTTTCATCAGATGCAAAACCTGGCACAACTGTATCTACAGCTTCAATAAAGTTAATAATGTTTGTCATCGCTCTATAAGGCATAGCCGCTGTTATGTCGCCTGCAACTGCATCTGGTAAAGTGTGGCTGATGTTAGAGCGTGTAAGCTCATCTGGCCATGTGCGTTTACCTTGCAAAATATCGCCATAGCGTTGCACTAAAATTTGCCCACTACCTAGCATATTTGTTAACTCACCAACTGTACGAGCATATTCTATAGGTTGGTTAAAAGGCTCAGTAAAATTATGCGAGCACAAAATAGCTAAATTTGTGTTGTTAGATTTTAAATCTTTATATGAGTGCCCATTTACAACAGCTAAATCATTATCATAATTTTCTTGGCTAACAAAACCACCTGGATTTTGGCAGAAAGTACGTACTTTATCTTT
>CAYJJL010000274.1:0-2091 GCA_964370455.1 uncultured Faecalibacterium sp. | reverse complement strand
GCTTAAATAACCTTATTTCCCCCGTGTGGCCCGTTTACGGTAGCTACGCGGGGTTTTTTGCATCATTTTGGCAAATGTACGGTGGAAATGTGTTGCGTCGTAAAAGCCGCATTCTATGGCTATTTGAGAGCATGGATAATCAGTGGTATCAAGTAACATGCATGCATGCTCTACACGCTTTAAAACAAGGTATTGCCGTGGCGAAACACCCACACAGCGCTTAAACTCACGTGTTAGGTAAGTGTGGCTCACATGTAATGTTTTTGCAAGCTCAGTTATTTGCACCTCACTTGCAAAATTTGCGCTTAAATATTCAAAAGCTTGCGCCACAATAACTGGCATAGTATTTTGTGGTTGTTCGTTAATTGCTTCTAGCAAATACATTTCTAGCGCATATTGCATAGCTGAAAGTTCAAATAAATTTATATCTTTTGTTTGCTTTACATATTGCAAAATTTCTACTAGCTTTTCAGCCATTTTATCGGTGTTTTGCGAATCAATATAACGTATACCATTGTGCTTAAAAAAGTTTATAAGGCCTTTGCAACTTTCGCCCTCAAACTCTATCCATATATACCCCAGTTTTGAGTTTTCGTAGTTACAATACCTATGCTCCTCCCCTGCTGTAATTATAAATGCATCGCCTTTTTTAAGCAAAAATTCTTTACCTGCAATATTAAAAAGGCTACAACCTGAAAATAATATATGCAAAGTAAAATAATTATAATTTTTATCTCGTGTTACTTCAAAATCGTTAGGGCAATAACCACAACCCATGCGGTTTGAGCGCAAAACAAAATTATGCTTTAAATGTGGTGCAAATTCATCGCCCCATGGTTTGCCAAACAAGCTTTCGATTTTTTCTATTTCTATCATTTTTAAGCTCTCCTTTTATTATTTTAATTGTACTATAAATATCATTAAAATTAAATAGTTAGTTTCAAAAAATACAATAAACATTGCGTTTTTTCAATTGAAAATCATTGATAACTTTGCTATAATTACCCTAATATTTAGCAAAGATTACATCACAATTATTTTTTAAATTTATTAAAAGCTTAAAATTACACATAGAGGAGAGCAAACCATGACAAGTAAAGAGCGTGTACGTGCCGCATATGAGCGCAAACCAGTGGATAAAATACCAGCCGCATTTGAAGCAACAGGCCGTGTTAAGGAAAATCTTTTAAAGCACTACAAATTTACTGACTACGACCAATTGATGGAAAAATTTGATATAGATATTGTTTATGCCTCGCCACGTTTTATAGGCCCTGCACGTGTTGACCGCTACGATGAAAAAGGCAACCATGTAAAAAGCGATATTTGGGGCATAGAGCGCACCTCGCACGAAACAGCAAATGATTTTTACTATTTTTCAACTTATCACCCATTATCAGGTGTTGAAACTTTTGAAGATTTAGAAAAATACACATTCCCTGACCCTGATTGGTTTGATTATAGCGCTATTACTGAAACTTGTGAAAAATACCCTGATAAAGCGATTATGATAGGCCACGAAGGGCCTTTTCAGATAGTTACTGAAATGATGGGCATGGACGAATTTTTTATACTTATGCTTGAAGAGCCAGAACTCGCACAGGCTATTTTAGATAAAATAAACGCTTTTGAGATGGAATATTATAAACGCCAACTTGAGGCAGGCGGTGGCAAGGTTGACGCTCTGCGCACACATGATGATTACGGCACACAAATTTCCACTTTATTTAGTATGGATTTGTGGCGCAAGTTTTTTAAAGCTAACACAAAAAAGTTAGTTGATTTAGCACATGAATACGGCGCTTTTTTCCAGCAACATTCGTGCGGTGCGGTTGCGCCTATTATACCCGAATTAATAGAGTGTGGCGTTGATGCACTTGAGCCAGTACAAAAGGTTAAGGGCCTTGAAGTTGAGCGTTTAGCAGAGCTATATGGTGGCAAATTAACTTTCCACGGTGGCATAGATACCCAAGGCATACTACCAAATGGCACAACTGAGGAAGTTAAAGCCGAAACCGAAAAATTTATGCGTATGCTAGGTGCAAGCAATAGCTATATTTTAATGGCAAGCCAAGGTTTTGAGCCAGATGT
>CAYJJL010000273.1:0-2115 GCA_964370455.1 uncultured Faecalibacterium sp. | reverse complement strand
GATATTTTAAATATTTAAGGAGTTTTTTATGCCAAACAATAAAAAAACCGCTTTTCAAAGCACAGATGAACTTTTTAGTGCAATATTAAGCCTAGAAAATGCTGAAGAATGCAAGCTATTTTTTGAAGATTTATGTACCATTAAGGAGCTTGCAGATATGGCACAGCGTCTTGAAACAGCAAAAATGCTTACAAATGGTAAAACATATGAACAAATTGCAAAAGATGTAGAAATTAGTACAGCTACAATTAGCCGTGTAAACCGTTGCATACAATACGGCAAGGGCGGTTATAAGCTAGTTCTTGATAGAATTAACACAAAATAAGAACCTTTTTTGCATTTTTAGCATAGTTTAAGTTATAACTAACACACACTTTGTAGGAGGAATAACTTATGTCTATGCCTGTTATCACTATGTCTAATAACCCTGTAACCATGTGCCAAGCTGTTACTGATTTAATAGAAAGCATCGCTTTAGAAGAAGTTGCACTAAGCCATATTTTAAATGCCGAAGGCGAAAAAATCCAAGCGGCACTCGCTATGGAAGATATGGATATGTGCAAATTGCTTGAAATTAATGATTCTGTTACGGCCATGGTGCAAGCTGTGGCAAACTTAGAGCTTGTGCTTAAGGATAAACTAGAGTTTGTTTCAAATAATCTTTATTACCCAACACGCACTGATTAATTTTTACAAAAACAAAATGGGCTGTTTCAGATAGAAATATCTGAAACAGCCCATTTTTTAATGTGTTTTAAATTAAACTTGTAAGTTTGCGCTCTCTGTACCCTCAGCACCTTCTACAGCGTCAAATTCGTAGTCATTGCCTGGTAGTATAGCATTTAGCAGTATACCAGCAATAGCAGCAATAGCAAGGCCAGATAAAGCTATTGTTGCGCTACCAACTGTAAAGCTTAAACCACCTATTGAATTAAAGCCTAAAGCAGAAACTAGTATAACAGCTGCAATAATAAGGTTGCGTGTGTTTGTAAAATCAACACGATTTTCAACCACGTTACGCACACCAATAGCAGATATCATACCATAAAGTATAAAGCTGATACCGCCAATGATTGCAGTTGGTATTGTGTTTATAACTGCATCAAATTTAGGGCTAAAGCTTAAAAGTATTGCAAAACCAGCCGCAATGCGCACTACATTAGGGTCAAACACCTTAGAAAGTGCTAATACGCCTGTGTTTTCGCCATAAGTAGTGTTAGCAGGGCCACCCATCAAACCAGCAAAAGTTGTTGCCAAACCATCGCCTAGCAATGTGCGGTTTAAACCTGGGTTGTGTATGTAGTTTTTGCCTGTAGTTGCGCTAATAGCAGCTACATCGCCAATGTGTTCCATCATTGTTGCAAGTGCGATAGGCATAATTGTTAAAATTGAGCTAATAAACGCTGGGCTAAAATCAATTGCAAAAACGCCCATTGCAGCTGTTTGAAATGGCAAACCAAACCAAGCGGCTTCATTGATTTGTGTAAAGTTAACCTCACCCATTACTAAAGCCAATACATAAGAAACTACTACAGCGATTAAAATTGGTAAAATTTTAATCATGCCTTTACCCCAAATGTTGCATGCAACAACTGTACCTAAGGCAACAAACGCAAGCAACCAGTTTGTTGTGCTGTTACTTACAGCAGATGGCGCTAATATTAAGCCTATAGATATAATAATTGGGCCTGTTACAACCGGTGGGAAAAACTTCATTATTTTGCGTATGCCAAAAGCTTTTATAAGCACACTGAAAAGCAAGTATACAAGGCCAGAAAAGGCAACACCTGCACATGCATATGGTAGCATTTCTGTGTTTGGTTTACCATCCACAAATGGTGCAACTATACCAAAACCGCCAAGGTATGCAAAGGAGGACCCTAGAAAAGCTGGTACCTTGCCTTTAGTAACAAGGTGGAAAAGCAAAGTACCTATACCAGCACAAAGCAAAGTTGTTGAAACACTTAAACCTGTAAGCAAAGGCACAAGCACTGTAGCACCAAACATTGCAAATAAATGTTGTATGCCTAGTATAAACATTTTGGACACACATAGTTCCCTTGCATTGTAAATGCCTTTTGAATAATCGACTTTTTGACTCATAACATCCTCCTA
>CAYJJL010000272.1:0-2115 GCA_964370455.1 uncultured Faecalibacterium sp. | reverse complement strand
AGTTTTGTTTGTTTTATTAATTTTCAGTTGCTTTCATTGCGTCTAGTGTTTTTTCTAATAGCTCTTCAAGTGTCCAGCCGAGGTTATCTGCGCCTGTTTGTATTATGCTTCTGTCACAGCCAGCCGCAAAGCGTTTATCTTTAAATTTTTTCTTTAATGATTTTAATTCCATGTCGCTAACACTTTTTGAGGGACGCATTAAAGCCGCCGCACCAATAAGCCCTGTTAGCTCATCAACAGCAAAAAGCACTTTTTCCATTTGATGCTGTGGCTCTATATCTGAACAAATGCCAAAGCCGTGGCTTGCAACGGAGCGTATCATGTTTTCATCTATGCCTTCGTTTTGCATTATCTCAAAACATTTTTTGCAGTGTTCTTCTGGGTACATGCCAAAATCTATATCGTGCAAAATGCCAATGGCTGTCCAGTAGTCAATATCTTCGTTAAATTCGTTTGCAAAGTAACCCATAACTTTGCCCACTGTTTCGCTATGTACTATGTGAAAAGGTTCGGTGTTATATTTCAAAAAAATCTCTTTTGCTTGTTGTGGTGTAACAATTTTGCTCATAGTGGTTTCTCCTTAATATAAGTAGCTTATTCGTCAGTTAATTCACGTATAACCTCACCAGCTAAAATCAAACCGGCAGTGCCAGGCACAAAACTAACGGAGCCTGGTGCATGGCGTGGGCGGCGTGCAGTGCCATCAGGGTCCGTTGGGTTAACGTGCACGACTGTTTTTTTAGGTATTTCTGGTGAGTAAACAACTTTAATTTTTTTTAACCCTCTGTTTTTGCACTCTTTGCGCATAACACGTGCAAGTGGGCAGTTTTCAGTTTTTTCAATGGTAGTAACAGTTAAAAGCTCTGGTTGTAACTTGTTGCCTGTACCCATGCATGAAATTATGCGCACGTTTTCGGCTTTTGCTCTGCGCAAAAGTTCTAGCTTAGCTGTAACTGTATCAATAGCATCTATAACATAATCAACGCCATCAAAGGATATTTCTTTGGCTGAATCAAGGTCATAAAACATTTGCTTTTTATAAACTATGCAATTAGGGTTAATATCTGCAATGCGCTCGGCGGCAACTTCAACTTTAGCTTTGCCAACTGTTGAAATAAGCGCCAAAATTTGGCGGTTACGATTGGAGTCGCTAACTGTATCAGCGTCAATAAGTGTAAGTTTACCAACACCAGCACGTGCTAGCGCTTCAACAGCATAGCCACCTACACCGCCTACACCAAACACCATTACATGTGCATTTTGCAGTTTGTTTATACCGTCTTGCCCAAAAACTAGGGCGGTTCTTTCTTGCCAGTTCATAAAATTTCCTTTTTTGTTATTGCTTGTGTTATTGCTACGATTGGTGTTGTTAGTCGAAATATATTATATGTTTTCTTTTAAATTAGCGATCAAAAGTTAGTGTTAATGTTGTATCAAATGTTTTGCCGCTTTCCAGGCGTACGCTTGCTTTTTTTTCTAAATCGTGTTCGTCGTTTTCCTCACATGGTATTGCGTGCCAAGGTTCAAGGCAAACATATTTTAGAGGCTGGCTTGCTGGTGTGTTTGCGCTCCAAATAGTAGTGTATGGGAAATCAGTTATATTTGCGCTAATTTTGCGCCCTGTATCTTTTTCTACAATTGAAATAGTATCGCTTATTAAGTTGCACATGCAGTGGCTACCAGCACCATCAAAAACACCATCATATAAAGGTAGGCTGTTTATGTTTTTGCCTACGTAGTAAGATTTGCCATTGATTAAACCATTTGGATATGCACTGACAGCGTTAGGGCTTTCAGTTTTATCAAAGCGTATTTCGTAATCAGAGGTTTTATGTTGTGCATCAAATGGCACTAAAAAGCCTGGGTGGTAACCTATGCCAAAAAGCATATCGTCTGTATCTTTATTTAAAACTTCTGCTTTGTGGTGTAAAACATTACCCTCTAAAATAAAGCTAACGGTTAGAACAAAATCAAATGGATACAAAGCCTTTGTTTGCTCGCTAGAAGCAAAAGATAAAACAAGTTTATCTGAGTTGTGTTCAACAACTGTGTGTTCAAAATTTTGTGCAATGCCGTGTATTTCCGCATCGTAACGTTTGCCTTTGTAGGTGTAGT
>CAYJJL010000271.1:0-2140 GCA_964370455.1 uncultured Faecalibacterium sp. | reverse complement strand
ATTTGTGCTATTGAAATGAAAGCAAGCCTTGTTATTCTATGCCAAAATGCACCTGTTAGCGATATAATACAAAAACTTGCAAGCGCAACTGGTGTTGATATAATGAGCGTGCCTGGCGACACATACGCAACTGCAAAACTTATTAGCCAAAGTGCACCTATTTCGTACTACATGGTTACGGATAATATTTTACATTGTACTTTGCTATCACCAGTTGAGCAAGTTGAACGCCAAATGGCAAACGTGCGCCACAGCTACTTCCCTGTTTTGGGTGAAAACGGTAAACTTTATGGTATGCTTAGCCGACGCAACTTGTTAAGTGGGCAAAAAAGACGTTTAATTTTAGTAGACCACAACGAGGGCTCACAAGCTATTGAAGGTTGGGAATCTGCTGAAATTTTAGAAATTATTGATCACCACCGCATAGGCAACCTTGAAACTTCAAGCCCTGTTTACTTCCGTAATCAACCTGTTGGTTGCACTGCAACAATAGTTACACAAATGTATGATGAGCAAGGTGTTGAAATAACAGAGGGTATTGCCGGTTTATTAGTTTCTGCAATAATATCAGATACACTTATGTTCCGCAGCCCTACTTGCACCGCGTTAGATAAACACATTGCCGTGCGCCTTGCAAAAATTGCTAATGTAGATATAAAAACATTTGCATCTGAAATGTTTGAGGCAGGCGAACTTGTAGGTAACAAAACTGCTGAAGAAATTTTCATGCAAGATTTTAAAGTGTTTACTTACGGCGAATTACGTTTTGGTGTTGCACAAGGTAGTTACATGAGCGATACTAACCGCATAGCTGCACAAGAGCTAGTTGGACCATACCTTAAAGAGGCATTAGTGCGACATAATGTAGAAGATGTCTTTATGCTATTTACTGATATCGAAGATTCACAATCCACTGTTTTGTGTGCTGGCATACAAGCAAAAGCAGTGCTTGAAGAAAGCTTTAAAATACCGCCAGACGAAAACGGCGATATTTTGTTAAAAGACGTTGTAAGCCGCAAAAAACAGTTTATCCCTAAAATTATGGCAGGTTATCAAAATTTATAAGATAATATTTCTCCAAATTCTTCCTTTTGTGAATTTTAGACTAAAAGTTTTTGTTAATTTTGTGTAAAAAATAGTCAAAACACTGGACTTTTTAAAAAAAAGTGGTATAATTAAGTTGTCAGAGGTAGCGCTTGCTAACACTTAGGGCAAAAGAAAAGAATAGTCATGCCTACAATCGTTTTTTAACTAGTAGGCACTGCGATGTTTAATTAATAAGCACCGCATTACAACTAAACAATTATACCACAATTGTTTATACACAATAAGAAAGAAGGATTGATGCCGATGTGGCACGCACATAACAAAGCACATTTTCGTGATTGTATAGGTACTATCGAAAACGATCATATTGTGCAGGAACTTAAAACTTTTAAGCAACACACCCCTTTTATATCTCGCTATCATCACAGTTTATGTGTGGCATATTTTAGCTTTTTATTCTGCCGCACCTTTGGTATGGATTATAAAGCCGCCGCAAGAGGTGGCATGTTGCATGATTTATTTCACGAAGAATGGGATGGTAGCAAAAACGGCGCACTTTCACGTTTGCGCACACACCCAATAAAAGCACTTGAAAATGCACAAAGATATAACCTTAACACTGTGGAATCTGATATTATAGCAAAACACATGTGGCCAGTTAGCGTAGGCGCTCCTGCATACGCAGAAGGTTGGGTTGTTACCATGTTTGATAAAGTAGCAACCATTTTAGAGGTTACATTTTTAACCCATGTTTTCGGCATATACCGTAACTTGAAGGCGTTCTAAGCGTAGCAATTAAACTTTGACACATTTTAACAGCACACAGATTTTATATCTGTGTGCTGTTTTTTATGATTTTTCGTAATTTTTTCTATAAATTATAAAAAGAAAAAATTCCAGAAAAATCATACCTAATTAAGTTTTTTAATAAATTGTCGTGCGAGCACCGCAGTGCGAGTGCAAAACTTAGGTTTTGCCTTTAGCCAAGACAATTTATTTAAAAACTGGGCGTGTTAATAAAAAGTATCAAACTTTTTAAAATTAGCGAGCTGGTTTAAATTTATTGTAACTATGGGTATAGATTTTTCGTAAT
>CAYJJL010000270.1:0-2171 GCA_964370455.1 uncultured Faecalibacterium sp. | reverse complement strand
ACCGCCATCTAATGGACCCAACAAAGCACCTTCGGGTACAATTTTTAAAATTTTAGGAACAATAAATGCACCTACGATAAACACAATGCTACCTATAAAGTTTGCAAGCACACCAACATAAAAAGCTGTTACTGCATCGCCAGTTATGTTAAACACTGGTAACATAATGCTAAATAGCCAAATAAATATGCGCCCTGCTTGTAGGCCAGCTGGTATAGCAGTTAGGTTAGGGTCGTTGCGTTTTTTTGCTATTTGCCTGTAAAAAAACCATAAACCACCATTTAGGCATAACACACCGACGAATATACCCGGCATCATTACCCCATAAAGTGTATCTGCGGATAAACCAAACATACCTGCAAGAATTGCAATTGCTACTATTACTTTTGAAAAGCCGTCAAAGAAAACACCAATAGATGCATCTAGATCTGATTTTTTAAAAAAAGGTATACTTTGCATGATAAAAATCCTCCACATTAAATTACTTTTCTTATAAGCTTACTGTTCGATACTAGCCTCAAACATAAGTTAAATATTAACTACTTGGTAAGAGAATACTATACCCTTAATCCATGCAACAACTCAAAACTTAGTTTTTAGCTCAAACTATGTGCACATTATACTAGTAATTTTATCCACTGTCAACACTTTTTATAACAAATCGTTGATTTAACCTAAACAAACATGTATAATATAGGTATATGTACCAAATTAAGTTTGTTATTTAACGCTTTTTTACAGAAAGAGAGTTTTAACTTATGCTAAAAATAACTGAAAATATAGATTTACGAGTTATGAAAGGACTAAAAATTTTAAAATTAATATCTACAAAAAAACCCATAGCTCGTGTAGATTTAGCCTCTATAACAGGCTTAAACAAAGCAACTGTTTCCACCATTACCAAAGAATTATTAGATTTAGGCTTAATACAAGAGGGAGATTTCGGTGGCTCTAGCGGCGGCAGACGCCCAATTAAAATAGACCTTTGCTGTGATGTAGGCTACACTTTATGCATAGATATTGTTGTGCAAAACGTCACTTTAGCTATACTTGATTTAAAATTCGAAACTATATATATTGAAAAAATGCAGTATCTCACAAATGATTTTTATCTTTTTTTCACCCAGCTATGTGAGCAGATAGACCTTTTAATCAAAAAAGTTCCTCCTAGTAGGTATGGCTTAGTGGGACTTGGCATTTCTATACATAGCGTCGTTGATTTACACGGCAACATTAAATTTTTCCCTGAAAAAAGCTGGAGAAATATACAAGTAAAAAGCTTGCTAGAATCACGTTATGACATACCTGTTTTGGTTGATAGCGATGGTAATTTTTCTGCCTATGCACAGCAAATGGAATATCCTGATGTAAAAGAACTATTAACCTTAAATATTAGTGATGTTATCACAGGCGGTATTTTATCTGACGGAAAACTAGTAAAAGGCTTCTTAGGATATGCTGGTTCTATTGGCCACCAAATCATTGATTGCAATTACACCCAAAATTGCACTTGTGGAAAACGAGGGTGCTTAGAACAATTTTGTTCTAATAAAGTTATATTAGAGCAAATTAACAAACATAAAAAAGTAGATAACATTGAGCAGTTTATAGCCCTAGCGCAAGCAAAAGACATTAACGCTTTGCGAATTTTAGATGATTTTATAAAATATTTAGCCATAGGCATAACCAACATGATTTTCCTTTTAAATAGTGAGATTATCATTTTGAGTTCGCCTGTTTTAGATGCATTTCCGCATTTACTTGAGAGCCTTAACGAAAGTTTGTTGTTGCCTATTACTAAGACCCAAAAAATCTACCTATCTCGCATGCAAAAAAACGCACCTCTCATTGGTGTAGGGCTTAATGTTGTGGATAATTTTTATAGTCAAGTGTTATCACAGCCTGTTTAATATCTATTAGTTTTTATCGCAAACTATGTTTTCTACACTTTTGTTTGCTCTCACTCATGCTTTAAAAACAAAAACACTGCTATATCTCCCACAAACAAAGTGTGAAAATATAGCAGTGTTTTTTTACAAATAATTATTTTTTAACTTTAACTATTTTTTGCAGTGGTAGTGCCAGCACAACAGAAATACCTATGGCAAGCGCCGCTGCTGTTAAAAAAGTTTGGTTTGCATAGCTTGCAAATAAATCGTTTTGGCCTTGTA
>CAYJJL010000269.1:0-2212 GCA_964370455.1 uncultured Faecalibacterium sp. | reverse complement strand
CAGCCGATTTACTGTCTGCAATTTTAGCTAAAGGCATAGCAGTTCAAGTTAAAAGAGGGCTTGGCAAAGAGTACATTCCTATAACCGAGCCACTCTCTACTTTGCGTGGGAAAATTGACATTGCACAGTCCATCAAAGGACAAACTATGCTCCGAAAACAACTTGTGTGTAGCTATGATGAGTTTTCGGTTAATACCAAACTTAATCAGATTTTAAAGACAACAGTTAATATATTGCTTCGAGAGAAAATCAAGACAGATGTGAAAAAAAACCTTAAAAACTTGATGATGTACTTCAAAGATGTAGATACTTTAAACCCATATACTATTGATTGGAGTATTCGTTTTAATCGCAATAACCAAAGCTATCAAATGCTTATTTCTATTTGCTATTTAGTCATAAAGGGACTGCTTCAAAAAGATGAAAATGGCGATATGAAAATGCAAAAATTTCTTGATGAACAAAAAATATCAAGGCTATATGAAAAGTTTATTTTAGAGTATTACAAACAGCATTTGCCAAGTGATGAGTATATAGTAAAATCCAAAGAAATCGAGTGGAATGAGGACAACAGTTTCTTTGACTTTCTACCTAAAATGAAATCAGATATTTATATTGAAAACAAAATCACAGGCGAAATCTTAATTATTGACGCTAAATTTTACACACGCAGTATGGCTACGAGCCAGTTTGGTAATAAGCAAACTTTTCACTCACATAACTTATATCAAATTTTTACTTATGTAAAAAACAAGGATAAAAGCAATACTGGTAATGTTAGTGGTATGCTTCTATATGCAAAAACTGATGAAGATGTTACTCCAGATGCAGAGTACAACATGGGACGTAATAGGATTGAAGTCAGAAATTTGGATTTAGGTAGAGATTTTTCAGAGATTGAAAATCAGCTGAAAAAGTTAATATTTCAATGAACTTATAAAAACAAAAAATCCTAGTTTTTACCATTTGGTAAAACTAGGATTTTTTGCTATATTTCTTTAATTTATCTAATTTTTAAATTTCTAAAAAGAAACATGCTTTCAAAGCCTTAATAATCTTTTATTTGTCAATTGTCGTTGCAGTTATTCCATAAGCGGTGCATTTACGCCAAGCTCTGTAACCCATTTTGATGCACTTTTATCAACGAGTATTTCTCCAGTTCTTATATTGAAATAAAATAAAAACGAATTGCCTCCATGTCCTACTTCCGCGGTGATAGCGGATTGAGGGCTTGGGATTTTGCTTAGGGCAAAATCGCCATTATCATCAATCCAGCCCATATATTCTGCAACTGCTTGCTGAATATATGGGTCACGCTTATTACCATCAATGCCCGTAGGGCGTCCGTCCGAGGTTGTAGCAACACCCATGTGTGCGTTTAAATCATCGTTATTGCCTGTGGAATATCCCCATTTAAAAACATACCAATCGTTATCTTCAGTGTGATAACCAACCGATAAATCTGTCATGACTACTGTTGCAACTTTTAAATATTGAGTCGCAACTTCCAAATCGTGAGCTTCCTTGGAGCGTTCTAAAAATCGTAAATACTGTGGCGCAACCACAGCTGATAAAACTGCGATGATAGCTATAACAATTATTAGCTCGATAATTGTAAAACCTTTATTTGAATATTTTGTTCTGTTTAACATTTATAGTATACCTCATTTTATTTAGTTAATTGGTATTAGTATAACACAATTGCTTTTGTTTAACAATATTATAAAAAAGTTGATAAAAGACTACTGTGTATATAATTGCTACTTATTTTGCATAAGTTTCGCAAATATAACGATTATATTCACCCAGCAAATGTTTATAGATATGTTTTATACTGAATGATATGTTATATTTAAGTAAAATACGATTAAATAGTGAAAAAACTATTGTAAAAAATGGTGTTAAGTGTTATTATCATTATAATAGTAAATTTTAACAAAATGTTAAAATGATATTCTTCATAAAAATAACTTGTATTTAGTTAAATGTAATTTTAATGGCATTAATTAAATAAAATTTTACACTTGCGGAGGATTTAACAAATGATTAAAAAATACATCAACTGGGAGCAAAATGCAAAGTTAACAGGTGTCTTGTCAAAGGCTTTTAACACCGACAGCCGTTCGCCGCCGATGTATCTTGCCGGTTTTTGCACCTGTGGCAATATGGTTTTTAATTTGTTTATATTCATCTCTTATCCGCTAATGTCTTT
>CAYJJL010000268.1:0-2217 GCA_964370455.1 uncultured Faecalibacterium sp. | reverse complement strand
CTTTACGTACGTATTGCATATAGATTATCGGCAATAAATTTATTAAAATCAATTAGCAAAGCAATTCTATCCTCAAATTCAAAAACAGAGGAGATATACTGCTTGCAAAAATCAAGGTTTCTAGGCGGTTTGCGTAAATCTGTGTGTTTTACGGTTGCAACCTCACAAACAGTATCAACAATTATGCCAACGTTTACATCGCTAATAGTCATAATAATAATACAAGTGCGGTTATCAGGTTCTTTTGGTGCTGTGCCAAACTTAGTGCGTATATCTATTACAGGCACAACCTTACCCCGCAAATTAATAACACCTTTTACAAATGTATCAGTACAAGGGATTTTTGTTATGCGTTGGTATTGCAAAATTTCAAGTACTTTTTCAAGCTCTAAGGAATAGTAAACATCATCAGATGCAAAAACAAAGTATTTACCCTCAAGTTCATCTTGTGAGAAAAGGTCAAGTGCATCTATTTGTTTATCTTATATATTTTGGTCTGTCATTTCGAATACTCCTTTTTTAATTAGAATTTAGCAAATTGTTTGTGTCCAAAATTAAGGTGATGCTACCATCGCCCAATATGCTACACCCTGATAAGCCATTTTCTTTAAGTTTATATTTGTTAAAGAAGGTGGAGAATGGTTTAACAACAACTTGATATTCGCCCAAAAGCACATCTGCAAATAAGCAAGCTGGTGAGGAAGAGCTTTCGATTTGTATAACTATGCCATCTAGTATATCTTTAGTTTGTGTTTCAATATCAAAAATTTCATGTAGGCGAATAATAGGGTAGCACTCGCCTCTAATCATAACCATTTCAGAGCCATCGGCATTTTGTGTGATTTGGTTGCGGTTAGTTGGTTTAAAAGATTGATGTATAGTTGAAATGGGTATTGTAAATGTTGTTTCACCAACAGATATATTCATACCATCGACTATTGCTAAGGTTAGTGGGATTTTTATTGTAAAAGTAGTGCCTTGCCCTAAAACGCTTTTAATAGAAACAGTGCCACCTACTTGCTCAATGTTTTTGCGCACAACATCCATGCCAACGCCACGGCCAGAAAACTCCGTAACTTCGGCATTGGTAGAAAAACCAGCCAACATAATAAGGCCAAAAATTTCTTTTTCAGAGTAATCTTCTTCTGGTTTGGTTAAAATGCCGTTTTTTCTTGCTTTTGCAAGTAGTTTTTCTTTATCAAGGCCTTTGCCATCGTCAGAAATTTCGATAAGTATTTCGCCACCTATGTTTTTGGCGGTTAAGCCTATGCGTCCAACTGGTGGTTTACCAGCGGCAATGCGTTCTTCTTGGGTTTCAATGGCGTGATCCATAGAGTTTCTAATCATGTGCATAAATGGATCAACAATTGCATCGTTTATAGATTTATCAATTTCAGTTTCGCCACCCTCGGTAACAAGCTCAGCTTTTTTATCAAGGCGTTTGCACATATCCCTAACTATACGCTCCATTTTTAAGAAAGTACCTGAAAGCGGCACCATCCTAATGGACATAACTGTATCTTGTAATTCGTCAGTTAATTTGCGTAGTTCACGTATGGATTTTGTAAAACTATCAAGTTTTAAACCTTCTAGGTCTGGGTTTCTAACAACCATTGATTCTGTAGTTACAAGTTCGCCAACTAAGTCCATTAAATGGTCTAGTTTTTCTTGCTTAACGCTGATTAGGCTTTGCTTGTTTGCAGCTGGTTTAGCCATTGTGTCTGGCTTTGCAGCTGGTTTAGGTTTAGGTGCAGCAGGTGCGCTTGTAGCAGCAGCTGTTGGCGCAGCTGGCGTAGCAGGTGCAGCTTCTGGTGCGGTTTCAGGCTCGTTATCAAGCACTTCGTAAGATTTAATATTTAAAAATTCTTCAACAGCTTTAATAGCTTCGTCGTTTTTATGTTCAAGTGGTTTCAGGGTTTTCTGGCACAGTGATAACCTCGCTACAACAAGTTTTTAACTGTGTAGCAAGCATAAATGCACGCATGTTTTCCATTTGGCAATCATCGGTAAAAAATACTTTGATTTTTAGCATGCCGTCAGTTTTTTTGCCAGCGGAGTCATCATTTGATGCACCACCGCTAGTAGGTGCAGGCACGGCTTCGCCTTTGAGTTTTTTTGCAAGCGCACGTAATTTGTTTTTAACGTCACTAACATCGGCTTGGTCATATTCGGTGCTATTACGTATTTTATGAAGTTCTTCTTTTAAAATATCAGAGC
>CAYJJL010000267.1:0-2220 GCA_964370455.1 uncultured Faecalibacterium sp. | reverse complement strand
AAAAGGAGTTTTTATGCAAAACACGCTTAAAATCGGTAAATACAGGCACTATAAAGGTAACGATTACGAGCTTTTATATATCGCAAAACACAGCGAAACACTTGAAGAAATGGTTGTATATCGTGCACTTTATGGCGATTTTGGCGTTTGGGTGCGCCCTGCACATATGTGGAGCGAAACTGTTTTGCATAATGGCAAAGAGGTTGAACGCTTTGCTTTTATTGGCGAATAAAGCACCTTTTAATAAAACACAAGAAAAATATATACAAAAAGCCACCACTGCAAGTTTAAGCTTACACTGGTGGCTTTTTATTTTTAAAATTATTAATAGTAAACCCTAGTAATAAATAGGTTTAAAGTTTGCGCTCGTTAATGCGTTTTACTTCCTCGCTTGAAACCTTGTTGTTTCGGTTGATATCCAAAAGCCCATTAACCTCTTGCTGAACATCCGTTAGTTGCGTGTAGCAAAAACCAACACAGCAATCTAAATCTTGTATAGCTTTAACAATTGCATCAAACCTTGCAATAAACTCTGTTTCGCTATTAACTTTGTTGCCGTAGCCCCAACCGCTTTCGCCATCGTATGATACGCCATCGTACGCAATGCCACCAAATTCGCTAATAATTATAGGTTGGCCGTGGTACTCAAAACCATCGGCAAAGGTTTTTCGGCTGTGGCAGTTATAGGCTTTGCCCTCACGCATTTGTTTTAATTGTTCGGAGTATCGTTTATATAAAACCTCACCTGTTTCCTCGTAATCATGCAAGGTTATTATATCAGATATTGTGTGTTCCCAGCCATCGTTAACTATAACAGGGCGTGTGTTATCAATGGCTTTTGTTATGTGATAAATTGCCTGTGTAAAATGCTGTTCTTTTTTATTAATGCGTATTTCTGGCACACCCCAAGATTCGTTAAAGGCTGTCCAAACAATTACACTAGGGTGGTTGTAGTTTTGCTTTACAATTTTTACCCATTGTTCAGTAAAATTTTGCAAGCTAAAATCATCAAATGCATACATGGATGGCATTTCGCACCAAGCAAGTATCCCCATATTATCGCAGTGATAAAAAAAGCGTGCGTCCTCAATTTTTTGGAGCTTGCGCAAACCATTATAACCTAGAGCTATGATTGCTTTTAAATCTTCAACAAGCGCTTCGTCGTTTGGTGGTGTTAGGTGTGAGTTTTCCCAGTAGCCTTGGTCTAGTATTAAACGCTGATATAAAGGTTCGCCATTAAGTAAAATGTCACCATTTTGTATGCTAATTTCACGCATACCAAAATAAGTGTAAACAGTGTCTAGCAAAGTTTCTTCGTTGTATATTTTTATTGTCATATCGTATAAATTAGCTGTTTTAGTGTTCCACAATTTAACACCTAATTCGTCAATGTTTTTATTATATATATCAATGTTTAATTTAACAGTTTTGTTCCATATATCAACTTTACTGGTGCAAACATGCTCGCCCTTAAAGCTAACTTCAAACTCTGCATATGTTTTACCGTTTAAAATTTTTTCGTTTAGTTCTATGTTTGTTTGTAAGCTATTTGTTTCAAGGTTGGGGGTCATTTTTAAGTTGAGCAAATATTTTTTTGGTAAAAACTCTGCCCAAATAGTTTTCCATATGCCAGTAGTTTGCACATACCAACACATAAAATTTGTTTTAGTCCAGCGCTGTTTACCACGCACTAGGCGTTCATCTAGTGCATCGGTAATACGCATAACTACAAGATTTTCGCCCTTTTTTAAAGCATTTGTAACATCTATTGAAAACCTGTGATATCCGCCTGTATTTTCACCCATTAGTAAACCATTAACCCACACTTTAGTGTGGTAATCGCTACCTTCAAAATGCAGTAAAGTTGTTTGGGTATCTGTGCTGTTAAATATAATTTGTTTTTGGTACCAAATTATATTATGCGCAGTTTCGTCAGCAATGCCACTGCTTCTTGTTTCATAAGTAAATGGCACGTTAATATCTGTTTGTTTTTGAAAACCGTTTTGCCAGCTGTTTTTTTCGCCAATGTTTTCATCATCAAAAGCGAAATCCCAAATACCGTTTAGTATTTGCCATGAGCTTTCTTCACGGGCAAGTTGTGGTCTTGGATAATCTTTTTGATGTACCATGGTTCCACCTCTTTTTTAGATGTTAATTTAATTATTAATATGAATTTTCTGTGCTAAAAACGATATCTTGTTCTTCTTTGTGGCGGCTAGT
>CAYJJL010000266.1:0-2249 GCA_964370455.1 uncultured Faecalibacterium sp. | reverse complement strand
CCTCCAAAGCTAGTGCCTTAGAGGTTTGGTTTTATTAACAAATTGATCGGACGTAAGCAGCTTGTGCTATTTCACGATATTCGTCAATGCCTATAGCTTTTAGTTCTTCTAAGTAATTATCCCATTCAGCTTCAATGTCCATGTCGCCAGTAATAAACCTTGCGTAGCACTCGTTAACATATTCTTCAAGTGGAACTTTAATAGAATCTACAATTTCTTGCTCTTCCTCAGTGTATAACAATGGTGGCACGACATCTTCAGGGTGCATACCTATAACAGCGGTAGAAAATTCGTAAGAAATGCCATGCATGCCAACTGTGTTTACTTTTGCATATTCATTATCTCTAAATGCAGGAGCTTTATCGTACCAGTGTGCATTTTGCACAGAGCCCCAAGGTAAAATTTCTTCTTCTATTGCAGAATCGCCTTCTGCTGGGTCTTCGGCTCTAGTAAAGTCAATGCCTTCTTCACCAAAACGGCTCCAAACAGATAAATCTTCACTCCACATTAAATCGCCAATGCGGAAAGCAAGTTCAGGGTATTCGCAATCTTTTGAAATTACACATTGTTGTGATGGAGAAGCTGGGAAGTAAATTGTGATTTGCACGCCATCTGCGCCTTCAAGAGGTAACATTGCGCCGTATTCTAGGTAGTTTTCACCGTTGCCTAGGTTAGATGCGCTGCCTGCCATAAATAAACCAACATATGGTGTTTCGGCAGTGCTTGTCATAGCTTTTAGCTGGTCAGAATCTTGTGTAAATGTTAATTTGCTAAATAAATCTTCATCAGCAAGAGCGTTTAAATATAATAGGCCTTGTTTCCATGCTTCTTGCTCGTAAGCATATTGCAAGCTACCGTCTTGTATAATCATGCGGTTTTGGTAAACAGGGTTATAAACATAAGAACCCATTAAAAAGTCTTGTGGAGATGTTAACCAACCATCTGTTGCGCCTATCATTGGGATTTCGTCGTTTTCGCCATTGCCATTAGGGTCATCGTTTTTAAACGCATCAAGAACTACTTGTAGCTCTTCAGTTGTTGTAGGCATATCTAAACCTAAGTTATCTAGCCATGTAGTATTGATAAAAGCACGTGCTGTGTATTGGTTTAAAGTTGCATTTGCTACATGTGGCACTGAGTATATATTGCCATCTGGCGCATATGCAAGTTGCATTATTTCAGGGTTTGGCATCACATTTTCGATGGTATCTTTAATGTAATAGCTAGAGTTTTCGTAATAATCGTTTAATGGTATAACTGCACCGTTTGCACCAAAGTTTGCAAGTACTGAGGAGTTAAAGTTAAAACCAGCAAATATATCAGGTAAATCACCACCAGAGTTAACCATGATTTGTACTTTTTGTAGTGCATCTGCTTCTGAGAAAGTTTGGAAAACCAAATCGACATTTGCTAGTTCTTCAATTTCTAAAGTGTACTTATTTGTTTCGTAATCTTCAACGTTTGCATGTTGTGGTATTGCAACAGTTAAGGTTACTCTTTCTTTGGCGATTGGAAACTCACCTAATGGGTTTAAGTTTGGGTCGTGCTCGAAAGCTACTGCTTCTTGTTGTGCATCAGAGCTAGTGCTTGATGTACTATTTGTGGTGTCACCACTGCTTGTTGCTGTTTGAGCACACCCTGAAAACAATGCCATTGTTGCAAGAGCTGCGCAAACTGATCTTTTAAAAAATAATTTCATTTTTTCCTCGCAATCTTTTTTGTTATTGTCAAATGTTCGTGTTTGTTGCATTTGTTGGTTTGATTATATCCCTGTGGCTACAATAAGTAAAGGTTACATTTGCTCACTCTGGGTATTCACACCATAATAACAAGGTGATTTTTTACAAAAAGGGTGAAAAGCGTAATAATCACCGTTATAAAAGCTTAATTATTACAAAATTATTGCGAGAATATTTTGTAATAATTAAGCTTTTTTTAATAAAATATTTGTTTTTGTCATTTTGTGAATTTTAATTTATTTTTTATCTTTCTAACCTGTGTCACTCCAAAGGTAATCTTTAAGCTTTACAAACCTAAATGTGTAATTAATAATTAAATTATAAACTAAAAACACATCAGGAGGAGTAAACATGAAACCATTTACAAAAAATAAATCATTAGAACCTGCCATACCAAAGAAAAAAGGCAAACCGCTTTCGACATATTGGCAACTATATGTGTTATTGGCGTTACCATTAATTTGGCTTGCTGTTTTTTGCTACTACCCTATGACAGGCATACAAATAGCA
>CAYJJL010000265.1:0-2255 GCA_964370455.1 uncultured Faecalibacterium sp. | reverse complement strand
GTGATTTTATGAGCGTGATGTAGTAAATAATGGGAGATTTATAAGTGAAACAAAATTTTATTTTTTCAAAATTGTATACGCTGTTTAATTGTGTTTTTTTAGGTCTTTTTTCACTAATTTTATTTCTTGTTATTTTTTTTAATGATAACACTTTTTTTGAAGCAGATGTAATTAACCTTGTAATATGTACAGTGCTTGGTACTAGTGTAATAGCGGTGATAGGTTTTGTTACTAACTTTTTTTCAAATATTAAACTAAAAACGGAGATTATAATACTGTTTTTACTGTTTGCTGTTTATTTTATAATACAGCTCGTAGCTGGTGAAATGCTTTTAGTAAAACCAGGGCAAGCGTGGGACTTTGGTGTTGTTTATAGCTTTGCAGAACAAAACGTTTTAAATGGCACTCTACCTACTGAATATTTCATACACTTTTCTAATAATTCGGCACTTTATCTTGTGTTTTGTACATGGTTTTCGCTGTTACATGCATTTGGAGTTCAAGATTTTTTGCTTCCTAGCTTGATACTAAATATTATGCTAATAGATGTGGCAGTTTTGTTGCTATATTTAACGGCAAGACGTTCGTTAGGTAAGGCGTTGGCATTTTTAGCACTGGCAATTTCATTTATAACATTACCTTTTATTACATACACACCTATAATGTATTCAGACACTATGTCATTACCTTTTGCTATAGGCTGTGTGTTACTGTGGTTGATTTGCAAAAAAGCATATGCAGAGGAAAAAACATCTAAAGCGCTGATATTAGCATCAACAATTGCAATTGTAGCGGTATTAGGTAGCTTAATAAAACCTACAGTGTTAATTGTGCTTTTTGCTATAGGCATTGATGCCTTGTTTACTTTAAGCAAAACAAAAGGCATGCAAAAATATTTGTTACTAGCCGTTTTGGTTGTAGTTGCATTAATTGCAAGGTTTGGTATGAACTGGCTAGTGGTAAATGATAACAGATTACCTGAATTTGATAAATCTCAAAGCATACCTATGATACACTGGGCTATGATGGGCCTTGAGGGTAAAGGCGGATATTACGACCCTGATGTACAGTTTACACTAAATGCAGGCGATTACGACGAGCGTGTACAAGCTAACTTGGATGAAATATCAAGGCGAATTGGCGATATGGGCTTTACTGGCCTTATGGAGCATCTTGCTGAAAAACTTAGCTTTACATTTAGCGATGGCATGTACACCTCTAGCGATAAGTTAAATAGATCTGTAATTGAAATTAATTTTTTACATAATTATGTAATTTATACCTCGCCTGGTTATAGCTTGGTATCTTATTTTACTTTTGCAATAATGGCTGGCATGTTTTTATTTATAGTGATAGGGTGTTTTATAGCTATTAAAAGTAAAAGTAACGAATTAACCTTTTGCAGAGTTGCAATATTTGGCCTTACATTATTTTTAATGATGTTTGAAACTAGGAGCAGATATCTTGTAAACTTTTTACCGCTTTTTATATTAATAGAGATAGAAGCATTTGCTCATGTTAAAAAGATTTTTAAAAATTTGAAAACAACAAGAAAACAAACAAGGTATTAATTGGTAACATATGCATAAAGTTAAATTGTGATTTTAAGGAGTATATGATGAATGAAATAAAATGCCCGAAATGTAGCGAAGTTTTTACTGTTGATGAATCGGGTTATATAGCGATACTAGGGCAAGTTAGAGATGCAGAATTTCAAAAAGAACTTGCCCAAAGGGAAAAACTTTTAAGCGATGCTAAAGAAAAGGAAATAAAACTAGTAAAAACTGAGGCAGAACACGCTTTAAAGGATAATCTTGTTGATTTAGAACAAGAAATTGAACGCTTAAAAATGCTTGTAGATGCAGCAAAAAAAGATAAAGAGAAAGAACTTGAAATTGCAGATGCTAAAGCAAAGGTTACACTGGAGAAAAATCTTTCACAGGCAAATCAAGAGATAGAAAAACTTAAAGGTGAGCTAAAAAAAGCGGAAACTGAAATAACTCTTGCAATAAGCGAAGAATCAGCTAAAGGTAAATCTATACTGGCAGCCAAAGAACAAGAAATAATTAAATTAAAGCTTGCAGCAGAAAGTGCAGAATCTGCAACAGCATTAAAAATCAAAGTAATAGAAGATGCGCATAAGGATAAACTCACTGAAAAAGATGAGCAAATTAATTTTTACAAAGATTTAAAAGCAAAGCAATCCACAAAAATGCTTGGCGAAAGTTTGGAACAACACTGTGAAATAGCTTTTA
>CAYJJL010000264.1:0-2293 GCA_964370455.1 uncultured Faecalibacterium sp. | reverse complement strand
GGTATGTATGAGGAACGTATCGTGCAAGTTCATACCAGATTCATAATGGTAGATGTATCCTAATCTGCTGTTTTTTATTTCTCAGTAATTTTTAATTGTTAAAAAAATATAAAAATCAGATAATTATAAGTAAAAATGTTTTTTTGTTTTTCAATTTCAAATAGTTACAAGACAGAAGTTTTCAATACCTAAACAGAAATAGCTATGATTTCAGAATATTAGTATGTTTTTTTGCATGTAAAAAGTACTGAAATGCTTTACTCTTACAAGATTTTTTATTTCTGATATATCTTAAAATCATTAACATAGATAATGTGTTAATATTTATTACTTATTAACCTAAAGGAGTATGATATAATAAAAAGATAAGAGGTATTACGAGATACACTAAAACAGACATTTAAAATTTACAATTAATTATTAAAAAAGGAGTCTTTATGGGTTTTGGAGGAGCACCACAATACATCCCAGCACCGCTACCTTGGGATTATAAACAACCTAGAACAGTAAATCCTAAAGAAGAGGAAGGGTTTGTAGTTAAAGAAAGGGCTTTAGAAGGATTTGAAAAAACATACAGTTCTAACCAAGATAATATTAGAAATAAGCTTAAACATGAACAAGTATTCTCTACTGATAGCAAAGAAAATTTTGGTCTTTTTGACGATGGCACAATCCGACCAGATGCCTCCGAAAATTTGAAAAAATATACGCAAAAAGATCCAAATGTATACGCAAAGGAGGATGTAGATAGCAATATCAAGACATGGAATAAAGAAAAAGCATCCATGGATTATATGTATGATTATATCAAAGACCATGCTGCTGTTGGAGAAGAAATGCCTTTTTCTTTGCCTGATTATAACTTAGGTGGATGAAACTACCAAGATTTTACTTGCGCTGTACGAGGTAAAAAGAAATCATCAAGTCAAACAGGTAAGCGCAAAAGCCCTCTTGTAAAGTAATATTTTGAGCTTCTGCGACACAAAAGTTGCAGAAGCTCAATACATGATGCTAATGGTCAAAAGAAAAAGCAATTATTATAAGTACAATAAAAAAGAGCGAACTAAAAAATGAGCACATTGTACTAAATAAAAAAATATTCAACTTATTTGAGAATAGGTTTTTTCTGAATTTAGCTAAAAATACATATGTGAAAAAAGTGGAAAAAATTTCTACAATTAAAAACTCGGCATGAACTACTGCATCGAGAATAATTTTCCAAATTTTTAGACCTTGCATGATTTCATTTATAAGATAAAATATAGCTAAAGTGAGGATTGTACTGATAAAACTACAAGGCAACACCCATTTGATGGTGCTCCTGTTTAAAACACCACGCCAAAGGCAAACAACCATTATGTATATAAAAATTAAAAACTGAAAAGTGTGTGTATCTATAAAATCCATAGAAGCTCCTAGCAGGCTGTTGAAAAAGTGCAATCTACGTCGTCAGACTCGTTTTTTGCTCCCGTTACGTATGTCTTGATACGCGCCCTCCGCAAAAAACTTCGCCTTCCTCGTATCTTACACTTTTTGAAAAGCCTGTAAAAAAGCGATTAAAAAGGCATGCCGCAAATATTTCTTTGAATACAGACTTTTTCAACAGGCTCCTAGAGCATAACACTCTCTTTGTTTGCGCATCACATATGGAAAGAATAGTAAACTAGTCCTGTTTTGTAAATCATTCCCCCCATTCAATTCAAATCCACGTTTAACCTTAGAACACACGGCGTATTGTCTCATGTTATCCAATCAAATTCCATGCCATACAAAAAATTATAAAAATTTCGTATGGGTAGAAAAATGGGTATTTTTTTGGTAGCATAAAATTTATCATATAAATACAAACAATTACCATGCAAGATGCAATCTCACCCTCTCCGCCAAACGATTCGTGTGTAAGCTTTTTAACAACCTAGGTTTAAAGTCATCATCAGATAAGATACTACAATGAAGTGCAGTAGGAAGTGAGCCATAATACATTCTATGCTTAGCTTGATGTTTACTGTCAAATTCTATTAAAAATAAATTAAAATCACCTTCTTTTAAAAAATAAATCACATCCGGATTATCTAGGATAATGAGTTTTCCGGTGTTTGAATATTCTAAAAGATTATGAGGCAAAGTTTTCAGTGACTGTATCATTACATGCTCTCAATTAATTTGCTATAATACCCATTAAGAGCGAGTAGTTCTTGATGATTTCCCTGTTCAACAATTTGGCCTTGCTCTAAAACTATAATTTTATCCACATCACGTATGGTGCTTAATCTATGCGCAATAATAATAGTTG
>CAYJJL010000263.1:0-2297 GCA_964370455.1 uncultured Faecalibacterium sp. | reverse complement strand
TGTGTTTGTTAGCAAATATAAAAGGTTTTTCTTAAAAGTGATTTTAAAAAAGTGTTTTTGCTAGTGTATGCAAAACTGTTTGCAACTCGAGGACATATTTTAAAATAGCTTTATTTTGTTTTGTTGTAATTGCGAAGTAACAATGAACAGTTTGAAAATTTATTTTTCTTTGCAGAAAAAATACATATTTTTACTTGCAAAGATATATTATTTTTCTTATAATGGATTTGTTGAGTTTAAACAGCTTAAATTAATTTTAGGCTGTGATGGCAAATTTGTTTTTTTGAGCAAAGTTGCAAACGCAATTGAAGAGTACGTTTTATTTATTTAATGGAGGACATTCAATGGAAACTTACGGAATTGAAAAACTTGGTATATTGGGCGCAACAGCTGTTCACCGCAACTTAACAATACCTGAGTTAGTAGAAGCAGCTGTTCGCCGTGGCGAAGGCACACTTAGCCAAACAGGCGCACTTGTTGTTACAACAGGCAAATACACTGGCCGTTCACCTAACGATAAATTTATCGTTGATAGCCCAGGTGTGCATGATGTTATTGCTTGGAGCAAAACAAATGCTCCTATCAGCCAAGAAAAATTTGATGCTATCAAAGGCAAAATTATTGCTTACTTACAAAACCGTGAAATATTCATTTTCGACGGTTTCGCAGGCGCTGATGACCGCTACAAAAAGAAATTCCGCATCATCAATGAAAAAGCTAGCCGTAACCTTTTCATACATCAACTATTAATCCGCCCAACAGCAGAAGAGCTTGAAACATTTGGTGAGGCTGATTACACAATCATCTCAGCACCTGGTTTCAAATGTGATCCTGAAATAGACGGCGTTAACTCTGAGGCTGCTATACTTGTTGACTACGAAGCAAAAACTATCGTTATCTGTGGTAGCCACTACTCAGGCGAAATGAAAAAGAGCGTGTTCTCTACAATGAACTTTATCCTACCTGGCGAGGGCATACTACCTATGCACTGCTCTGCTAACATGGATCCAGAAACTGGCGATACAGCTGTTTTCTTTGGTCTTTCTGGCACAGGTAAAACTACACTTTCTGCTGACCCTAACCGTAAACTTATCGGCGATGACGAGCACGGCTGGTCCGAAAAAGGCATATTTAACATGGAGGGTGGCTGCTACGCAAAATGCATCAACCTTTCTGTTGAAACAGAGCCAGAAATTTACAATGCTATCCGTTTTGGTAGCCTAGTTGAAAACGTTGTTATGGACCCTGTAACACGTGAGTTTGATTTTGACGATGCATCTCTTGCTGAAAATAGCCGTGTTGGCTACCCACTAGATTTCATCGACAACGCTGAGCTTTCAGGTGTTGGTGGCGTGCCTAAAGTTGTTATCTTCTTAACAGCTGACGCATTTGGCGTACTACCTCCAGTTAGCCGTCTAGATCGTGATGCTGCTATGTACCACTTTGTTAGTGGCTTTACATCATTGCTTGCTGGTACAGAACGTGGCGTTACAGAGCCTCGCCCTGTTTTCTCAACATTATTCGGCGAACCATTTATGCCACTAAATCCAGCTGTTTATGCAGAGATGCTTGGCAAACTTATCGATGAAACAGGCGTTAAAGTTTACCTAGTTAACACTGGTTGGGCTGGCGGTAGCGCAGCTGATGGCGCAAAACGTATGAAATTGCCTCTAACTCGTGCTATGGTTACAGCAGCGCTTAACGGCGAGCTAGAAAAAGTTGAGTTTAAACACCACGATGTATTTAACATGGATTACCCTGTTACTTGCCCAGGTGTGCCTAACGATAAACTTGACCCACGTGAAATGTGGGCTGATAAAGCTGCATACGATACACAAGCAAACAAACTTGCTGAAATGTTCAGCAAAAACTTTGCTGCAAAATATCCTGATATGCCTGCAAATATTGCTGGCGCAGGCCCAAAAGCAAAATAATCTATAAGCTACTAGCCACCCTTGCACAATTGTGCGAGGGTGGTTTTTGTTTTTAATTTACTATTAAACTGTATTTTTTATAGATTATTCAACCTAAAAAGGTAAAAAAACTTGAAGTTTATTTGTTTTTTAGGTAAAATATAAAAATGTTAATAATTTGATAAATTTTTGAAAGCACGTGCAAAAAGCACTTTTATAAAAATAATAAATAATACATAAAGGATGAAGTTTTATAACATGAAAAAAATGACATTAGAATTTGCTAAAAGCTTAATAGAGCAATTTGATTTGCAAGGCGAACTTGTTGCAATTGCAACTTTTGGGGAGGGGCATATTAACAGTACTTTTTCAATATAAATACAA
>CAYJJL010000262.1:0-2309 GCA_964370455.1 uncultured Faecalibacterium sp. | reverse complement strand
TTATCCTCGTATACTATATCCACTTTTGGTATATCAGCAGGTGTTTCTTCCTGCACTGTAGTGTGTTTTTCTGCATGTGCTTGCACAGCAGGGAAAAAATCATCGTTTATATATAATTCAATAACATCCCCTGTTACAAGGCGTGTTTCGGGTGCGCCTCTTTTACCATTAACCATAATGCGCTAATTTCTAAAACTTTTATACAACAACCCCTTTGGGAAATCTAACGTTACCCTTTCTACAAAACGAGATAAGCGTACATCATTATCATTTTCAGTTGCAATAAACTTTTTCATTAGTAACCCTCTTTCTTAATAGATTAGTTGTTTTATTAGTTTTTGAGCATTGCAATATTTACAGGCATGCCAGTTTTAATATAATTAAAGGAGCAGTAACTCAATATGGCGAAGAACGAAAAAAATCAAAATAACGTTCACCACAAGCACCGCCAACGTGTTTTTTGTGAGATTGAGCAAGCAGGCCTTGATGTTTTACCTGAGCACAAAGTTTTGGAGTATTTGCTTTTCTTTTGCATACCACGCAAAGATACAAACGAAATTGCACATGCGCTGATAAATAAATTTGGAAACTTTGCCGCTGTGCTTGAAGCCAGTGAAAGTGATTTGCAAACGGTTGATGGCATAGGCCCAGCTGCTGCGAGGTTTTTGCATGCATTGCCAGGATTAATGCAATATTATGCCGTTAACAAAGCTAAGGAGAATAATAGCTTTGAATTTACAGAAGAACGTGTGAAATATATTTTACCGCTTTTTCGCTCCAAGAAAAAAGAAACTTTTTACATGCTTATTTTTAACGCAAGAGGTAAAATGGTAAAATCCATGATTTTGGAGGAAGGCACAGCACAATCTGTAAACGTTGATGTTAAAAAAGTTGCTAGCCTAGCAATGCAAGCAGGTGCTGCAAGTGTTATTTTAGCGCATAATCACCCTGGTGGCGTTGCATTGCCATCACAAAATGATATAACTGCCACTGCAAATATTATGCGTGCGCTTGGTGTTTTGCAAATAAGTGTGCGTGACCATATAATAGTTAGTGGCGAAGAATTTTACTCCATGAAAGATAACGGTCAAATGCCATTTTATAACATGAAAACGCACGAGTTGCGCTTTTTCACATAAATAATTTAACCACTCACAAAAACAATATGCATTTATTTGTGAGTGGCTATATTTAAAACGTCTTAAACAGTAAAGCTGGTTTTTATATTTCTAAACCTTTGTCAAAAAATGCAAAACCAAAGCAACCAGGGCCTGTGTGTGTGCCTATTGTTGAACCAATTTGTGCAGTTATAGGTTTGTTTATTTTTAAATGAGTTGAAAGGTAATGTTGCAAAGGTTCTATCTCTTGTTTTGAAACTGTATATGCGCAAATTGGTGCAATTTTTGTATTTATGCCGCCAAGTGCATCTATTTGTTTAAACATATTTACGTGCGCACCAGGTAAACCACGTGCTTTGCCACCAAGTGTTACTTTGCCATCTTTAATTGTGATAATTGGCTTTATACCAAGCATACTACCTGCAACCGCAGCAGCAGCTGGTAGGCGGCCACCCTTGTGTAGATATTTTAAGTTATCCACAACTGCAAATAAGTGCACATGCTCTTTGGCGTGTTCAAGTTTTGCCACTATTTCCTCAGCGCTAAAGCATCTATCACGCAAATCAGCTGCTAGCAAAACTAGCAATGCCAAAGATGCGCAAAGTGTGCGGCTATCTACAAGGTAAACATCCTCAGCGTGTGCAATTTGTTTGCCTATGCTTGCGCTTTGGTATGTGCCTGATATATCATTTGAAATTAAAATAGCGATAACTTCATCGCCAGCTGCTTTTGCTTCCTCAAAAATTTTAGCAAATGCCTCTGGTGTTGGTTGGCTAGTTTTTGGTGGTTTTTTGCAAGCTTTCATGTGTTCAAAAAATTCATCGTTAGTTAGCTCTACGCCGTCTTGAATTGTTGTGCCATCTTCAAGCGCAACATTAAGTGGTACTTCTATTATCTCATAAGCGTCTATTAGTTCTGCTGGTAAATCACTGCTAGAATCGGTAATTATACGTATCATGATAAACTCCTTTAAAGGTAAATTTAATTATAATAGTATTCTAACAAAAATAACTCCAAATGTCAAAAAATTACGAAAAATCTATACCCAGCATAACTACACCTTCAATCAACTTATCTCTATGGCAAAACTTTACCTCTTAGGGCTAAACAATATAGATATGATAATAATTACCCTGCTGCACATTACGCCGTAGCATGTTCGCACGAGTAAAGTATGTGAGAACAGTGATT
>CAYJJL010000261.1:348-2352 GCA_964370455.1 uncultured Faecalibacterium sp. | reverse complement strand
TTTATGGTGTCGTGGCGTTGGTCATCCGTAAAGAAAAACAAGATATTAGGTTTTTTAGACATGAAAACCCTCCCTGTGTTTTATTTTTTGTTACGTTTTTTCATTTATTTTTACATTTTTCTCAGTTTCACTTAATTTTTATACTGATATTTTCTGTGCTTTTATCTATTATCCAATTCTTCGCTCTCTTCGCTTTCATCGCCTTTTGCTAGTATTTTTGGCTCAACAAAGGTTACGCTTGCAGGGTCTGCTATTTTTTTAGCTATTAATGCTTTTATTAAAATGCCTTGTTCAGTAAACATACCCTCGTGCTCTGTGCGCAAATTCCACTCTGGCTCATTTGTATGTAAATCCGCTGTTTGCCATGTAATTTCGTAACCAGATGCTGGGAAGTAACGCAAGCTATCACGGAATAAGTCATCGTCATCTGTTTTAAAATAAATTTCGCCACCATCTTTTAAAACTTCTCTATATGCTATAAGTTGGCGTGGGTATGTTAGGCGGTGTTTATGGCTACTGCCGTTTTTGCTCCAAGGGTTGCAAAAATTGATGTAAATGCGTGAAACAACGTCATCCTTATTAAACACTTTTTCAAGGCGCTCTATATCTGCGCTCATAATAAAAACGTTATCTGTTGGCATGTTTTTTTCAGCAAAAGCATTTTCTATCTTGCGTTTTGCTAGTATTAAAACTTTATCTGTTATATCTATGCCTATGTGGTTTTTTTCTGGGTGGGCACTTGCAAGTTGCGCCATAAAACCACCTTTACCACAGCCAAGCTCTAAGACTAAATCTTGCTCTGGGCGTGCAAATTTTGCTCGCCATTTGCCATGTGAGTTAAAAGGGTCGTGTGCGTGGAAATCACACGCTAAAAGTTCAGGCCTTGCAAAGGCTTTAAATCTCATTCTCATTTTTTTATAATCTCCGTTGTTCGTTTTTTAGTTATCGGTTTAATAATGGGACACTGGGGACGTACATTATTTGTCACATTTTTTTGATATCGTCACTTTTAATGTGTGATGATATTGTTACGCCCCATTCGTAATTTGCAATTAAAAATCAGTGTGCTTCTAGCCAGTTTTTGCCTTGCTCAACTTCGGCTGTTAGTGGCACTGCATAGTTTGCACAGCCCATCATTTCTTCGCTCAAAATTTTGCTTGCTTTTTCCGCTTCGGCTAGTGGGGCTTCAACTATAAGTTCATCGTGCACAGTTAAAATTAGCTTACTTTCGAGTTTTTCTGCTTTTAATCTGCGCCATACACGCACCATTGCAAGTTTAATTATATCTGCGGCTGTGCCTTGTATTGGCGTGTTACGTGCCATGCGTTCACCGCTTGAACGCACTTGGAAATTGCTACTTGCAAGCTCTGGCAAACTACGGCGACGGCCAAACAAGGTTGAAACATAACCATTTGCTTTACCGTCAGCAATAGTGTTTTCCATATATTCCTCAATTTTGGGGAAAGTTGCAAGGTAGCTTTTTAAAAACGCATCCGCCTCTTTGACTGTAACGCCAATATCCTTTGCTAGGCTAAACGCACCTTTGCCATACATTATACCAAAGTTTATAGCCTTTGCAGAGGAACGTAAACGTGAGGTAACTGCCTCTTGCTCTATGCCGTAAATTTTAGCCGCTGTGCTTTTGTGTATATCTTGCCCTGCTAAAAACGCCTCTTGCATGTGTTTATCGCCTGTTATATGTGCCAAAATACGAAGTTCTATTTGGCTGTAATCGGCATCTAAAAATAAACAGCCCTCTTTTGCTATAAAATATGCACGCAATTTACTGCCTAGCTCTGTGCGTATTGGTATGTTTTGCAAATTTGGTTCTAGCGAGCTTAAACGGCCGGTTCGTGCCTCAAATTGATTGAAAGTTGAGTGTATGCGGCCGTCCTCACCTATAACTTTAAGCAAACCCTCAACATAAGTTGAGTTTAATTTTTGATAGGTGCGGTATTGCAAAATATCCTCAACAATTGGCGCTTCGTGGCGCAAGTTTTCTAA
>CAYJJL010000261.1:0-314 GCA_964370455.1 uncultured Faecalibacterium sp. | reverse complement strand
TTCTTCGCCCACTAACATATAAATGCGCTGTGCGGAGTTTTCAAGCTCTGTTTTTATAAACTCACCAAATTTTTCTATACCTGTTTTATCCACCAAAATGCCTATGCGTGTTATATCCGCAAGCACTTTTGCAAGCGGAAATTCTATCTCGTTATAAAGTTCATCTTGACCTTTTTCGGTGAGCTCAGCTTTCATTTTTGCAAACAAATCTCGCAAATAACCTGCGTCTGGGTATGCCTCACAGTTAAAATCCGCCTCGGCTTTATAATCCGCAATTAACTCTGAAATATTATACCCACCAGCGGAGGCATTAA
>CAYJJL010000260.1:0-2373 GCA_964370455.1 uncultured Faecalibacterium sp. | reverse complement strand
ACGTTTGTGTTGACCAAATGGGAATGCTCTTTCGCCCTGATTATATCACCGACAGGTTTCGTGATTTACTTAAGCTACATGAGCTGCGAAAAATACGTTTTCACGACCTGCGCCATAGTTGTGCTAGCCTTCTATTGGCTCAAGGTGTGGCGATGAAACAAATTCAAGACTGGCTTGGGCACTCTACATTTAACACCACTGCTGACATTTATTCGCATTTGGATTTCAGCTCAAAAGAAAATTCTGCACTGGTTATTGCAGCAGCGCTTGGAGCTAATGCAACTGCGGCAAATGGTGCGAAATTAGCACAAGAGGAAAGCCAAGGATTTGACATGAAGATAGGAGGTATCTAAGAGTGTGGATTATGAAAATTTGCGAAATTTATATCCAGATGAAATAACGAAAGACCAATTTTATAGGATAGCTCATATTTCAAAATACAAGGCAACTTGGATTTTGGAAAACGGTTTATTGCCTTGCGTTGACAGTGGCAAAAAGACAAGACGTTTTAAGATTAAACTTGTTGATGTTATCGTATTTTTGCAAAGGCGTGATATGGGCGAGTTTGAATTGTTGATACCTAAAAATATTTTTTCAAGTAAAAAGAAAACGAACGTTCACGTAGGTAAAATTGCGAATAAAAATGTAAATAATAAAAAACTTTGCAAGCATTTGTTATTGAAATGGAAAGACTTGCCTGATATGTTGAGCTTAAGCGAAGTGAAAGTTATTTGTGGCTACAGAAATTCGACTTTAATTCGTTGGATAGAAAAAGAGCGTGTGCAAGCTGTGCGTTATCGTTCAGCCCACTGGGTTTTTAAAGAGTCGCTTGCCGAATTTTTGTGCTCGGATACAGGGCAGGAAATAGTGAATAAATCAAGTTTGCATCGTGAGTTGATAGATGAATTTGCAAAAAGATAGAAGAAAGATTTTGTAGGTTTAAGTAATGCATAATTTGAAAAGTCAATGAAAACACCTTAAAATCACATTGAAAAGTCAATGAAAACTCATCGAAATCGTATTGAAAAGTCAATTTTCATATATTTTTAGTAATAATACTCTAATTTTGAAAATGTGAGCTAATGGCCGCAGGTCGTGGTCTAGTTATATTTACTTTATAGTATCATACACCTCTTTCACTGCTTCCGCAAAAAGTGAACGAGATTTTTTATTAATATCTTTATTGGTGTTTTTCTTATTGCTGTATATTTTTCTAACGTCCTCCCATAGTTGCTTCTTTTTCACTAAAGCTATCCTTTTATTTAAATCCTTAAAATCTCGTGGTTGTAAATTCCATATGTAACGTTTATTTATTTTATCATTCTTTATAAATTCCAAAAGCTCCACACCATTTTTGTTAATTCTGGTTCTAGTTATACAAAAATCTGCCGAATGTTCTATCCTCGAATTGTTTCTATCGATATTCTTCAACGTAAACACTCTACTGGAATCTTCACATGGTTTATTATAGGCAACATATATAAATAAATTATTGTTATTTACCTTAACAGCATCATCAAATGCGTTCATAAACAATGTCTTTATTTGCTCAGGAGTGAGGTCTTTTTTGTTTTTTTGTATTTCCAAGTTGATATCAAAATCAAATCCTCTGTTTTGGAATGGATCACACATAATCGTATTGCGGCTTGAACTTCCTACATAGTAATGTTTAAACGTTAAATCGCTTCTAATCTCGTTGTGAACATACCTAATGATATTCTCTAGCTTTTCAAGTTTTTCTGCCCTATCTACTTTAGTTAAATACTCATAATTGTACATATCTATTTCTCCTTATTTTCTTATTAAAATTAATCATATAAAAAAATATATCATTGTATAATACGGAATTTTGTTTGAGCTGTCAAGGTGAATTTAACATTTTCAGCTAAACTGCCAAAAATCCCCTTGCTTTTTTGTAGTATGCGATTTTGCTTGTTGTAATGTAAAACTAACGGCGGTTAAAACTTTTTTAGAGCAATTTTCAATCGCTTGAACAGTGGCTCTCAAATCTTCAAGATTGCTGTTAGGTATGTTTATCGCCACCTTGCCCTCAAAGCCCATACAGGTGGCACACACCTTGTCACACGGCGTTGATTTTCTATTTCGTGTAAAATTCAATTTATTTGCTTATTTACACGTTTTTCTCTGCAACACAATTTTTTAGCTACTGTGTAAATATTATTAAATTTTACGGCTTCTTAGTTAATGACAAAACAGTTTTAATAGAACTTTGATAAATAGCGAATTTTAAGAAATAAAAAACAGTCGTATTTCTTCTGAACAAAATTTAGCTCAGATTTAATACGACTGTTTTTTAGTACGGAGATGAAGAGATTTGAACTCTTGCACCGGTTGCCCGGCCTACCTGATTTC
>CAYJJL010000259.1:0-2404 GCA_964370455.1 uncultured Faecalibacterium sp. | reverse complement strand
TGTGCCTCGCCACCGCTAAGCTCTTTTTCAAATACTTTTTCCTTTGAGCGGTAACGCATAACTGCACCCCAACCACCAGGGCCTGGGTTGCCACTACATGCGCCATCTGTAAAAATTTCTACTTGTTTCATAAAACCTCTTTTATGGTGTTAAAAATAATGGCTTAACAGCCAATAATCATTATACTCTATTTTTGTGTTTCTGCCAAGTGTATTTTATTATATATATCATTTGCTAATAATTAAACCTGTTATAACTAGCAAGTAATTGACATTTTTTGGCTTTTGAAGTATACTTACTACAACGTGAAACGTAGATGAGCTTTTGTTTAGCGAAGGCTTTAGGGATTTTTATTAGGCAACGGTTGCATTGAACAAATGAACTGAAATTGCCACATTGCAAATCTTTTAATTTAATAAAACTATAATTACGCTATACGCATTTTTACAAAGGTGTTGGCGCATTTCACTATTATCAAAAAAGTGTAAATGGTTTTGAGGTATAGGCTTAAAAATATTTACACAAAAATTGTACTAGGCACGAAATGTATCAGCTCCACAATTATTTTTTATGGAGGGTTTATGCCACAAAATAATCAAAATACTCAAAATAATCAGAGTACTCAAAATACCCCAAAAACAGCTAAAGCGCCAAGGGGAACAAAAACACCAAACGTAGCAAAAGCACCAAACACGGCAGGTGCACAAAACACAGCAAGTGCACCAAAACCAGGCACTACTGCACGTGCGCCACAGCGACAGTATAAAAACTATCAACCACGCAAACCAAAGGCAAAAAGCCCACAGGTGCATATTTATCCACTTGGCGGTTTGGGTGAGGTTGGTAAAAACATGACACTATACGAGTGCAATAATGATATTATTATTGTAGATTGCGGTGTTGTTTTCCCCGATGATGAAATGTTTGGTATTGATTTAGTTATACCAGATTTTAGCTTTGTGCAAGAAAATATTGACCGCATTAAAGGTGTGCTTATTACACATGCCCACGAGGACCATATAGGTAGCTTGCCTTATCTATTACAAAAAGTTAATTTACCAATTTATGCCACACGTTTGACATGTGGTTTAATACGCAATAAACTGGAAGAATTTAACCTTGCTGGTAGAGCAAATATAATTGAAATTGCACCACGCAATAAATTTAAACTGGGCTGTTTTACAATTGAGCCTATACATGTAAACCACTCTATACCAGATTCCGTAGGTTTTGCTATTGATTGCCCAGCTGGTGTTATAATACAAACAGGCGCTTTTAAAATCGATTACACACCTTTGTATGGTGCCCCTATAGATTTAGCAACGTTTTCATCCTATGGCGCCCGTGGAGTACTTGCGCTTTTGAGCGACTCCACAAATGCTGAGCGCCCAGGTTTTACCGCTACAGAAAAAAAGGTTGCCGAGGGTGTGCAAAGTTTATTTACACGTGCTCGCAAAAGCCGTATTATAATTGCAACATTTGCATCAAACCTTGCACGTGTACAGCAAATTATTGATATAGCAGTTGCCGAGGGACGCAAGGTTGCTTTTAGTGGGCGCAGTATGTTAAAAAATACATCTGTTGCGCAGGAGCTAGGTTACATGCGTATACCAGAGGGCACACAAATTGATATTGAGCAAATTAATCAATACCCACCTGAAAAAATTGTGCTTATAACAACAGGTAGCCAAGGCGAAACTTTGAGCGCATTAAGCCGTATGGCGGCAAACACCCACCGCAATGTTAAAGTAGGCGTTGGTGATTTTATAATAATTTCTGCAAACCCTATCCCTGGTAACGAAAAAAGCGTTACAAAAATTGTTAATGGTTTGTTGTTGCTTGGTGCAGAGGTTATATATGAGAGTATGTATGATGTGCACGTTTCAGGGCATGCTTGCCAAGAAGAATGTAAACTTATGATAAACCTTGTTCGCCCACAATATTTTTTACCTGTGCATGGCGAATATAAGCAACTTAAACGCCACGCACTAACAGCCGCGAGCATGGGCGTGCCAGTAACAAACATTGTTATAGCAGAAATAGGTTCAAACATAATTTTATCAAAAGATGGTATGAGCCTTGGCGAGCCTGTAACAGCAGGTGCTTTAATGGTTGACGGTCTTGGTGTTGGCGATGTTGGCAATGTTGTATTGCGTGACCGCAAGCATTTATCTGAAGACGGCTTAATTGTTGTTGCAGCAACCGTTGATAGACGAGGTGGGTTAGTTGTAGCAGGGCCAGACCTTGTTAGCCGTGGTTTTGTGTACGTACGTGAGAACGAAGAACTCATGCGTGGAGCACAAAGCTTAATGGAAACGACTCTTGAACGTGCGTTACAAGATAATAATAGAGATTGGAATAGCGTTAAGAGCAAGCTAAGAGAAACACTCAGCGGTTACATTTA
>CAYJJL010000258.1:2185-2428 GCA_964370455.1 uncultured Faecalibacterium sp. | reverse complement strand
CTTTCCTCCTAAACCCATAAATGCACGTATAAAATTATTATCAAATTTTATCAAAACATAAGCCGCCAGTAGTATTACTGCGACTCCAATAATTGATAATGTTATCGAACTAAATTCAATGCCTAAAAGTGTACCAGCCATTGATATCCCAAGCAGTAAAAGCGGATGTGCATAATATATAAACCCAGTTGCTGTACGTCCAAACTCAGCTAATTTTGTATGCTTTGGCATAGGCGTAGTTAT
>CAYJJL010000258.1:0-2175 GCA_964370455.1 uncultured Faecalibacterium sp. | reverse complement strand
CTGCAAAATATAATATTAATGTAAATATAAATATATATAGTGCTGTAAGTGGTTTTAGCAGTTTTTTAGTTTGCACTAAATATACAAAATATCCAGCAGAATAGCTAGAAAAACCAACGCCACATATCAGCACAAAACTGTCGAAATGTGCTAGTTTAAAAAACTCTGAAAGTATTGGTATATTTAACCCTATAAACCTATAACCTGTGCCAAAAGCACATAAAAAATTGATTAGCAAAGCAATAATTGCAAATACACAAATACCTTTTTCACCAAAAAAGCGATGAGCAAGATGAACTGCTAGCATAGAGTAAAGCAATGCAAGAAAATACCAAAAATGATAAAAACTACCATCAATGAAAAAATATTGTATGCGTTGAATTAAAAATACATCTAAAGGCTCTTTCTCAATTAAAACTGAGGTTACAAAACTAATTGCATAATAAACTAGCGTCCACAAACAATAAACTTTTAGAACACTTAAAAACCATGCTTTAAAATTTTCTCGCCCTTTTAAAGTTGCACTGATATAAAAATATCCTGATATTATAAGAAAAAACACTACTATAAATCTAACTAAGTAACGAACAATATTGTATAAATCGGCATCAACATCAATAAAAATATCTGCGTGTACTATCACAGCAGATATAGCAACAATAATTCTTGCTATATCTATTGAATTATTGCGCTGTGCTATTTTTTTACTCAAGCCTATACCCCCTTTTCTTTATTGGAATCATTACTTTTTGCAACTCTAACTTTCGCTGGTAATCCTAGCAGAGTATTTGACCAATTAGTATCAATTTTTATTAGTGCATAACCCATTAACATGCATATACCTTGTATTATAAAAAAGTTAATTGAGCTTGTAATATGTATATTAACAAAGCCTAAAACCAAATTTAAAGCAATAATAATTAAAGGGTGTATAAAATAAACAAAGTTAGCCATGCGGCGTGCAAACTCAGATGTTTTTTTGAATTTACCCATAGGGTGGCGAAGTAACGCTATAAATAAAAACATAATAAATAAATATGTACCAAATTGTGAGTATGGGCGCTCAACACCTTCTAAAAATAAAACAGTTAACACACCTTCAATTGCATATATAGCACCAAAAACTAGTGCAAGCATATTTATTTTTATATTACTGAATTTATCAAAAATATGTTCCCAACGGTTTATTAAATAACCGAGTGTCAAAAAAGGCAAGCCTATTAATATAATACTTCTAAAAACAAAAAAGCCTTCCCAATTAAAAAGAGAATACAAAAGCGGTATATTTTCAAACAATTTATAATATGGTGAGCCCATTGCACCGAGCATAAATAAGAAAATTGAAAAAATTGAAAGTACAAACAGGCCTTTTTCTTTCCAAAATTTATAAACTATTGTAAGTATAATAATTGGGTATAATGTTGCAGGAAAGTTCCACAGGTGTGGATAGCTACCCACTGTTAAGAAAAATACTACTCGCTCAACTAAAAACTGGGAAATAGGATCTTTGTTAATTACAACAGATAACACAAAACTAGCACTATAATATATTAAACTCCATATAAAATATATTTTTAATAAACGAGGAAACTGTTTTTTAAACGCTGGTTTGCCTGCGATAAGCACTTTGCTAAAATAATAACCTGTTATGCATACAAAAAACTGTACTATCCAGCGCCCAGCCACCATATTTATAGCACTATCATACAAAAATTCGCTTACATCTTGCAAAAAAAATGCATGTGCTGCTACAGCCAAAGTAGCCGCACAAAAACGCAGTATGTCTATTGAGCAATTACTCTCAGGTGTTTTCAAAACATTAGTATCCATTTAAATCCCCTTCTCTTCACAATCATATACTTACTCTTTATTAAAAGCCATTGTTTTAATGCTTTTTAATGTGTGCATTAATGGCTTACGTTTTATTATTAAATAAATGATAAAACACACAGCATAAACAGCTGTTGCTAATGTTCCGTTTAAATTCCAGTTACATGCTATAAATATCCATGTGAGAGCTTGCTCTAGCAATATATCTGGTAAAGCATTTCTTTGTACTTGTTTTTGCAATAATAATTCCGCAAAAATATTTTTAAATGCTACAAGTACAACTATAGCTAATACTGCCATATCAAGGCTACCAACTACAAAGACTGCAAAGCCTGTTAGTGCTAC
>CAYJJL010000257.1:0-2447 GCA_964370455.1 uncultured Faecalibacterium sp. | reverse complement strand
AAAGCTGATGTTGACGGCGGCCTAATCGGTGGCGCATCACTTAAAGCTGAAGATTTTGCAGTTATAGTAAGCGCAGCAAGCAAAGGCTAATTATTGCACTATAAATGGCCGTGTTTTAAAGCACGGCCATTTTGTAATATTACAAATAACAGTATTTAACTTTAAAAGGAGTATATATATGTCTAAAAAACCTGTAGTGCTTTGCATAGTTGATGGCTTTGGTTGGACTCCACAAATTACCTATGGTAATGCCATAGTTGCTGCAAACACACCTAACCTTGATAAAATTTTTGCTACTTACCCATACACTGCAATTGCTGCATCTCGCATGGCTGTTGGCTTGCCAGATGGTCAAATGGGTAACAGCGAAGTTGGCCACACAAACATAGGTGCTGGCCGCCGCGTATACCAACAACTAACACTTATAACCAAATCCATCCTTGATGGCGAAATGGAAAAAAATGATGTGCTTGTTCGCAACATGAAAGCATCTATTGATGCAGGCAAAGCTATACACTTTATGGGTCTTATCGGCCCTGGTGGTGTGCACAGCCACGTTGAGCACCTTTTTGGCTTGCTTGATACAGCGAAAGCACTAGGCGCTAAAGAAGTTTATATACACGGCTTCATGGATGGCCGTGACACTGACCCACGCAGTGGCGAGGGTTACCTTGGCGATATTCAAGCTAAACTTGATGAAATTGGCATTGGTAAAGTTGCAAGCGTTAGCGGCCGTTACTACGCAATGGACCGTGATAGCAACTGGGAACGCTCAGAAAAAGCTTATGCTGCTATAGTTTACGGCGAAGGCGAAAAAGCTGCAAACTGGCAAGAGTGCATGGCAAACAGCTATGCTGCTGATGTTACAGACGAGTTTGTTTTACCTACTGTTACCGCTGAAGGTGGCACAGTTAAAAACGGTGATACAGTTGTTTTCATAAACTTCCGCCCTGACCGTGCACGCCAAATGACACGTATTTTCACAGATGATGATTTTGCAGGTTTTGAGCGTAAAGGCGGCCGTCCACAAGTGCAATTCGTTTGCCTTGCACAATACGATTCAACTATGCCAAACTGCGAAGTTGCATACCCACCTGTTGATTTAAGCAACGTTATGGGCGAATACCTAGCTGCTAATGGCAAAACACAATTGCGCATAGCTGAAACTGAAAAATATGCTCACGTAACATTCTTCTTCAATGGTGGCCGTGAGGAACCATTTGAAGGCGAGGATCGTTGTGTTATACCTAGCCCAAAAGTTGCAACTTACGACTTAAAACCAGAAATGAGCGCACCAGAAGTTACTGCTGAGTGTGTAAGCCGTATTAACAGTGGCAAATATGATGTTGTTATATTAAACTATGCAAACTGCGACATGGTTGGACACACTGGCGATTTTGATGCTGCTGTTAAAGCTGTTGAAGCTGTTGATACAGCTGTTGCACAAATTTTTGACGCTACACTTTCCGCTGGTGGCACTGTTTTATTAACAGCAGACCACGGCAATGCTGATAAAATGATGAACGAAGACGGCTCACCTTTTACTGCACATACAACAAACGTTGTGCCTTGCTTAATTGCTGGTGCTGGCGATTTAACATTACGTGTAGATGGCGACCTTGCTGATTTAGTACCAACTATGCTAGAAATTATGGAAATGCCACAACCAAAAGAAATGTCAGGTAAAACTTTAATAATGCGCTAAATTTTAAAGTTGCACTAAAAAACCAACATAATAAACTTAATGCCACACTTCGGTGTGGCATTTTTTGTTGCTGAAACAACTATTTAGATATTTCTCAAAATAGTTATTGACAACAGCACCTATTTAGAATATAATCTAATTAGACAAACATCTAATTAGATTATATTTGTTTATATCAAAATTAGAAAGAATATATTTGGCAAAAAAACACAAAGGAGGACTAAATGGGCTTTCAGGAAACATTCAAAGCACTCGCTGACCCTATACGGCGAGAGATACTAATACTATTGCGTGAAAAAAAGATGTCCGCTGGTGAAATTGGTAGCCACTTTGAAATAACTGGTGCGAGTATGTCTTATCACTTAGCTATTTTAAAAAAAGCAGGGCTAATTTTTGAAGAAAAACAAAAAAATTTTATTTACTATGAGCTTAATGCCTCAGTAGTTGAGGAAATTATGCTTTGGCTCTCACAACTAGGAGGTACTACAAATGACAATTAAGCAAGTAATTACATTAAGCATTTTATGCTTACTACCACTACTATTTGGCCTAACTGTTTGGGATAACCTGCCAGAGCAACTACCTATACATTTTGATTATAGCGGTACACCTGATAATTATGCTTCAAAGACTTTTGTGGTATTTGGCTTACCATTTATTATAGGTGCTCTTAATCTTTTTGTTTATATTTTACGCCTAAAAGATCCTAAAAAACGCCAGCAACCAGAAATTGTTCAGTACG
>CAYJJL010000256.1:0-2453 GCA_964370455.1 uncultured Faecalibacterium sp. | reverse complement strand
CCGAAGGGTTTAGATGTAATATGTGCCATATTAAAAAGACCTCCTTTGCACAATATTTACGGGGTATTTTCTTTGTGTAATTAATTATAGCAAAAGTAAAGCAAAAAATCAAAGGTTTTTTATAAAATCTCACAAAAGCACAGAAAAAATTATAGAAAGTGGTCAAAAAATCATTAAATGTTTTTTACTACTATTTTTTACATAATATAATCTGTTGTTTTTTGGCGTAAAAAGCATTAAAAAGTGTTGCAAATAGCCAAAATTCCACGTTTTTCGATATTAGCTAATAATCTTTAATTTTTGTGCTATAAGTGTATCTTTGGAGCAAAAATAGGTAAAAAAACCTCAAAATGTTAAATTTGTGCAATTTTCACAATGTAGAAAAAATCTTTCAAAAAGTGCAAAAAACTGTGCATTTTTATTTGTCAAAATTATAAAAAATCTTCTGCAAATATTTGTCGTTTTTCCAAAATTATAATTTTCAACGTTTATTATATATTTACCGCAATGTTTTTTGCACCACTTACGCATAGCTAACTTATAATTTTTGCAATGTAAAAGCGTTAAAGCCCCACCCTTAAGCTACACATTGTATAGCTTAAAAGGGCGGGGCTTTAACTTTACTTTCGAGGAGTTTGCGCTAAATATTAATCATTGTTTTGCTCTTTGCGTTTTTTCATGCCTATTGTAACTGTAGCAATTGAAAGCACTGTTAGCAAACCAAAGATAACGCTGAATTCATCAAATATTGTCATTGGTTGTGTGAAATCTTGTGTGATAAATAATAGTATTGTAGCGATTACTGTTTCAAGAAGTGTATCGAAGATTTTATTGTTGCGTATGCGTTTTTGGTTTTTCTTATCTTCTTCGTTACGGTATTCTTCAGCTTCGTCATCACCGTCGTATTTTTTATTTTTGCGTCTTGACACTAGGTAAACTATAGCAATAACGCCTGTTAATATTGTGTTAATTAAGTCAAACAAGCTCCAAGAGCCACCTAAACCTGCTAGAGGTGCGCTGCCGTCTTCGATATCTGTTTCGCCTTGAGCTGCTGGTACATCGCCATCTTCGATAGTAACATCTTCATCCTCTTCAAAAGGAATTGGAGTTGCCTCTGGAGTTGGGTCTGGTATTGGGTCAACTATAGGTGCTACAGGAGGTACTGGTGTAGCTGTTGGTTCTGGTGTAACAACTGGTGTAGGGTTTACAGGTGGCGCTGGAAGTTCTGTAATTTCAACAGTTGCTAGGTAAGAGTTTGTTGTAGCAACAACATCGTTGATACCTGCAAATGTTGTGCCTGCAAAGTTTACAGCTGCATCTTCTTGTGATAAAACATTGCCTGATGCATCAGCTATTAAAACTTTAAATGGTACTTGGTAAGTGCCAGCAGCTGCTGCTGTTGTGTGTGTTGTAGCTGTGAAACTTTGTTTTTCTGCATCCCAAAAACGTACTGCTAATTGATATACGCCTTCGTAACCAGAGTTTTTAATTGTTTTAATCATGCTTTGGTAACCAGCAGAATTTACAACAGTATCCATAAACTCTGTGTTGCTGCTACCATCTTCAAGTACTACGCCCACGCCATCGTATTGCTTACTTGTTTCGTAATCAACTGTAGCTAAAATGTGCATAGGATTTGTTGTTTCTTGACCAATAAAGTAGTTAGTCATTGTGATGCTATTAGGGTATGAATATTCACCATGAAGATTTGTTTGAGATGCTGTTAACAAGTAGTTGCTTGCAACACTGCCATCATTGATTGCTGGGTGTAAAACTTTAATATCATCATGTGCCCAATGATTTTCTAGGTTAGATTGTACGTAACCACTAAGTTCAAAGAAAGGTTTAGCATCGTTAGTAATTGGATTATTTAGATTGCTTGCGTACCATTCTTTAAAATTTTGGCTGCCAGATATACCACTTATGTTCATTTCATCGCCGACTAGTTCGCCCACCCAGTGACCTGATACCTGATTTAAACGGTAACCATAACCAGCATAAACACTTTGATCTATTAAAAAATCTGAACCTTGCATTAGAAGGTAACTACCTGCGTTTGCGTGAACTAGACGAGGGTAAATTGTTAATTCAACTGTGCCGATTAATGGCTCTTTTGTTTCTTCATCTAAAATGTATATAGGTTTGTTGTCTGCATCTGCACCAATGCTTACTCTATATTTTAAAGTATGAGGGGCTACGTCTGCTTCGTTTAAAACATCAGTATCTGGCATACCATTAACCCATTTTACATTTGTAGCTGCATATGTGAAAGTATCATAGTTTGTATCTGTATTTTTTTCAATTATTTCAATTGCTAAGTCAGCATTGCTTGCATATTGAGGATTTTGTGCAATAAATGCATCGCGTATATCGTTTGTTGCATCTTGACCAGATTGTGTACCATCATTTGTAATTAACAAAGGTTGGCCATCATATACTTTTGCAAAGTTTAT
>CAYJJL010000255.1:0-2514 GCA_964370455.1 uncultured Faecalibacterium sp. | reverse complement strand
GTCAGTTGCTCTAGCCAACTGAGCTAATGGCGCATGTATTTATTTTCACTCTCTAGTGCGAGAGGATAATAACATATTAATGTAAATTCTTCACAAGCTAATATTATGCAACTATATTATTATAATATATTTTTTTAAATATGTAAAGATTTTATAGCGATTTTTTGGCGCAACTATCATTTCTTTTACTCTATTTTGTTTGTTTAAAAAGCATAAAATCCCATGTGACTTATATCTGTTGTGTCTTTTTTTCAATTAAATTCACAATACGATACGCTTTTAATAAATATCATTATTATTTAATTTTGCTATAACGTAAAAAACAGTTATTTGCGCCTGCTAAAATTTTCTTTTGCCACAAAAATATATGCTTTTATAGTGACTTTATTCACTTGTTATGCTATACTGTTTAGAGCTGAATTGAAATTATAATATATATATCATCAATTGCTACAATTATATATTTTTGCAAGGAAACATAATATGTCGACATTAAAATGCGGTAACAAAATAGTACTTTTATGCTCTAAAGCTTTACGCTTTTTTGATGAGCGGTTAATAAGCCATGGAGAGCGCGTTGCTTATATTGCTACAAAAATAATGAAAGAACTTGATGACAATTCAAATTTTAACCCTTCGTCTATTTACCTCATGAGTATTTTTCATGATATTGGTGCGTACAAAACCGAAGATATAAACAATCTGTTGAAATTTGAAACAGCCGATGCAGACGAGCACTCTGTATATGGCTATCTTTTTCTTAAATATTTAACACCAATAACAGATAATTGCGAGGCCGTTTTGTATCACCACACACCTGCCGCTTTATTAACCGATGTTGAGCCTATGGTTGCTGCGTATTCACAGCTAATTAATTTGGCCGATAAAATTGATATAGGTTATTTAAAAACCCATTCTTTCGAAAAACTTTATTATAGCATATCTAAATCTAAACATATTGAAGAAAAATATATGCTAGCTTTTAAAAAAGCTATTGATAACAAAAATTTAGATGAGGCCAGTTTTGCAGAAGATTCCAAACATTGGTCGGATAATATGGTCGATTCTTTAGATTTAAGCACAGATGATTTAGTCAAGTATCTCAAAATGATAATTTATTCTATGGAATTTAAAAGTCCTGTGACAATGCTTCATTCTGTAAACACAACTACCATAAGCGTGTTTTTGGGCACGAAGCTAAATTTACCGCCGGAAACAATTGAAAAACTTTATTACAGCGCACTGTTACATGATATTGGCAAAATAGCCATTCCTGAATCTATACTAGAATTCAAAGGCAAGCTAGATAGCGACAAAATGACAATTATGCGCACACATGCCTCTTATACCGAAGAAATACTGAACGGCTTATTCGAGCAAGATATAATAGATTATGCTGTTAACCACCACGAAAAGCTTGACGGTAGCGGCTACCCTAAGGGGCTTAACGCAAATCAGCTTACTACTGAAATGCGCATTGTTGCAATAGCTGATATAACAAGTGCTTTAATTAGCCGAAGAAGTTATAAAGGAAAATACGACTGGCAAAAAGCTGTTGGCATTTTAGAAGATATGTCGCAAAAAAACTATATTGATGCCCAAATAGTAAAAATAATAGCAGATAACGAGATAGAATTACAACAAATGCTAGATGAAATTTCAAAACCCGTTGAAGATGTATATACTGAAATTTTCACTGAATACGACAGATTATTAGAGCATATGAAATCACTGAAAACTAAACTTAAAGTTAACCACAAGGTTTGAGTCAATCTGATGATATTTTAAAGATGCCTTACCGTATATCTTAAGGTGCTTTTTATTCTCTGCCATTTGCCCCTTGATTTATTCTTTTATATTCTTCGCGGTTTTCCTGCGGTGTTTACACAGTAAACCACTGCATTAAAATAAGTGATTTTTTTTAAAACTTAGTTTATATAATAAGTTAAAGCCTCCATTGCACACAGTGCAATGGAGGCTTTTTTATCATTTTAATGACATTCAACTAAGCCATAAATGCTTATAACTTATTCAATCACAAGGTTCACATCATCACCATCAAATATTGCATATACATGTTTTCCAATGATATCATGTAAACTTTTTATATCATTAAGGTCTGGTGCTGCAAATTCAAGATAACATTTATTAGAACCCTCACCATTTAAGTCACTATAAAAATCGGAAATAAAACAAAAATATTCATCGAGCAAATCTTCTAATGGATGCTCTGAAATATCCTCATTATTTTCACTTTCTCCAAACTCCGGCTCTTGAACAAAAGATACTGATGTCACAAATAATTCGTTTTCAGCATCTGTTACCTTATAAATATCTTTAGCTATAAGTTCATACTTTGCACTACTGTATTTTTCAGGAGTAAAAATTTCAATTTCTTTCATAAATTCCACCGTTTTTAATTGGCATATAAGCCATTTTTGTTTCCACTATATTTTTTTAAAAAACCACTAACAAGCTTGCATTAGCTCATTTTGTGTTCTCTATCCGAACCCA
>CAYJJL010000254.1:0-2522 GCA_964370455.1 uncultured Faecalibacterium sp. | reverse complement strand
TGGGCACAAACTTTGACCACTTTATACCTTTTGTTGGTGCGATTTTAGCAACCAGTGTAGTGAGAAACCTTATGGGTCTTATCGGTTTTTGGAGCCCAACAGCCGATTTATAAACAGAACTAGCATGGGCAATAGTGGTATTTATAATAATAACATACCACAAACTCAGATCAAACGGTTTGCTCGGTTACGGCAAAAGCTTCCTTGAGCCTATATTCCTTATGGCTCCGCTTAATGTATTATCCGAGGTCTCAACACCTGTTAGTATGTCGTTCCGTCACTTTGGTAACATACTTTCCGGTACAATCATTGGCACATTAATTTACTCAGCTTTAACAATGGTAAACTCTGCATTATTCGGGCTTATCCCTGGTGCAGCAGGTGATTTACTATCGCAAATTCCTTTATTAAGCATAGGTATACCAGCCTTTACCAGTTTTTACTTTGATTGGTTCAGTGGCTGTATACAAGCATTTATCTTTTGTACCTTAACCACCATATTCATCAAGCAAGCTGCTGGTGATGAGGCTGTTTAAAGAAAAAAACAATAAATTTTTATTTATCAACTAGGAGGATTTAACAATGACAGATTTTACAGTATTAGCTAAAGGTATCGCCCTTGCAGGTTGTGCAATTGGTGCAGGTCTTGCACTTATCGCAGGTATAGGCCCTGGTATAGGCGAAGGTAACGCTGTTGCTAAAGCACTTGAGGCAATTGGTCGCCAACCTGAAAGCAAAGCAGATGTTACTAGCACAATGATTTTAGGTGTTGCTCTTTCCGAAACAACAGGTATCTACGGTTTCGTTACTGGCCTTATCCTAATATTCCTTGCACCTGGCATGTTCATGAACTATCTAGGCTAATTAAGGTTTAGTACAATCTGCTGTAAATGCAGTAATTTTCAAAGATAGGAGGAACACGGCATGGTGGAAAATATCTATCAATCACTTATTACAGTTAGCCCTTGGACATTTATCGCAGTTATATGCAACTTGTTTATACAAATGTATATCTTAAAACGCTTTTTACTTGATAAAGTAAATGCTATTTTACAAGCTCGTAAAGAACAAGCTACAAAACAGCTTGAAGATGCAAGGCTAGCTAAAGAAGAAGCTGAAACAATGAAATCTGATTACGAAGCAAGCATTTCAAATGCAAAAGCCGAAGCAGATGAAATTATGACAACAGCTCAAAAAACTGCTCCAGCACGTAGCGAAGCACTTATTAAACAAAAAGCAGAATCAGATATTGCGCTTGAACGCAAGAAAGCTGTAAACGACATTAAAGACGAAATCGCTGGCATTGCTATGGAAATCGCCTCTAAGGTTGTTGAGCGTGAAATAAAAGAAGCTGATCATAAAGATTTGATCGACGAATTTATTCAGAAGGTGGGGGATGCCTCATGACGCAAATGGCAAAGGTTTATGGTGGTAGTTTGTTTGAACTAGCAACCGAGGAAAACCTAAACGCTGAAATTTTACAGCAGTGCGAAGAGGTTTCGACCATATTGGCACAAAATCCAGAATATGTACGCTTGCTTTGCCAAGTTAATGTTCCTAAAAAAGAGCGCACAGCCCTTTTGGACGAAGCTTTTGGCGAACAAGCTAATGTTTACCTTGTTAATTTCATGAAGATTTTATGCGAGGAAGGTGCGATGCGTGATTTTGCAGCTTGTGTAAAAGAGTATCGTAGGCTTTACAACGTAGCAAATGGTATCATGGAGGCTGTGGCTGTTTCAGCAGTTGCACTAAATGATACACAAACTGAGGCGTTGCGCAAAAAACTTGAGGAAATGACAGGCAAAACTATTCAGCTGGAGGTTAAAGTGCAAACCGATTGTTTAGGTGGTTTGCGCATAATACTGGACGGCAAAGAACTTGATGGCACAGTTAAAGCTCGCCTTGCAAAATTGCGCAAGGATTTGCAATCAACAGTGCTTTAAGCTTTTTGAAACATACTATAGAGATAGGATAGCGTGGTGAAGAAACATGCAGTTAAAACCAGAACAGATTTCCAAAATCATTAAATCCCAAATCAAACACTATGAAAATGTCATAGAACAAAACGAAACAGGCAGCGTTATACTAGTAGGTGACGGCATTGCAAAAGCTAGCGGCCTTGAAAAATGCATGGCTGGCGAACTTTTAGAGTTCGACAATGGCGAATACGGCATGGCGCAAAACCTTGAGGAAAACTCTGTTTCCATCGTTTTGCTTGGTTCTGATGAGGGTATCAAAGAGGGTAGCTCCGTTAAACGCACAGGCAAGGTTGTTTCCGTGCCAGTTGGCGAGAGTTTAGTTGGCCGTGTTGTTAATGCACTTGGCCAGCCTATAGACGGTGGCGCACCAATAGAGGCTACGGAGTTTAGGCCTATTGAATCTAGCGCACACGGCATAATTGAACGTAAAAGCGTTAAACAACCACTAGAAACAGGTATTAAAGCTATTGACTCCATGATACCAATTGTTCGTGGCCAACGTGAGCTTATCATAGGCGACCGCCAAACAGGTAAAACAGTTAT
>CAYJJL010000253.1:0-2543 GCA_964370455.1 uncultured Faecalibacterium sp. | reverse complement strand
TTGTAGTGCTTCAAGGCTATCTGAAATTTGCACCTCTTTAGGTGGTTTCATAGGCCCTATAAGTAGAACATTAAGCAAGCCGCGATCAAGCTCTCGTTCTGCCTTTGTTTCAATAGTCATATCTGCAAAGTCCTCAGCATCTAGCACATGTATACCTTGTGAATGCTCATCGTGAACTAAGTCCATTGCTTCATCAGCATTTTCTGCTTGCACAGTAATAGTTCGTTTGAGTGTTTCTGTAATTTCTACATCAAATTCTTTCATTGGTTGCTCCTTTCAATTCTTAGGCATAAAAATAGACACTCTGTAATTTTCTTTACAAAGTGTCTAAAACCCTAAATCATATTTTACTTTTGCAGAATAATAGTTGTCCATCGTTGATGGGGCATTAAATAGAGTGGCAAGTAAATATCGTTTGATATTTTTTATATTAACTCGATTTTCATCAAGGCAAGCAAGCACATATTGAATATGTTGTGATGTGAGCTTTAGCATTTTGCTTTTTACCAGTTCAGCAGGAAAGTCATTGCCTGCAATATTGATATATGGTTTTGTTGAACATAATGTTTCAATGATTAAATCAGCCATTTCAGCAATTTGCTCTCGCTCACCAAATTTGCCATGTTCCATAAAATGCTCGTACTCAATATTCTCATAAACAGTTTCTTTTAATTCTGCGAATGTTTCAAATCCCATAAACTCATATCCAAACTCTTTTTGATTGATTTGATAAGGATTTAATACATCAGTATTTAATTCTTCTTTATTAAATTGTTTAGTATTATATTGCGCGGTATTTTCCATGATAGGCTCATCCTCTTTAGATGAAATCTGTTCGGGATTATCCAAAATTGAATTATCCCGTTTAGGAATATCTTCATTTGATGTATCTTGTGGGAGTTCATAAATGGTATATTCAACTTTCCCAAACCTGCCTTTCCTATTTCGCAGCCTTGTGCGAACGATATAACCATTTTTTTCAAGTTCTTTAATTCCTGCTGTAACTCCATCTACACCATCTTTGCAAATAGAAGCATACCCTGCTAAATTATGCTTCCAATCATTGGGTAATGATAACAACATTGATAATAAGCCTTTTGCCTTTAATGATAACTTCTTATTTTTTAAATGGTGGTTAGCCATAACGGTGTAGTTCTTGGTCTTTTCTACTCTAAATACTGGCATTGCTATACCTCCAGTTCGCCATTAATTATTGAATTTTGCATAATACTTGTTTTTCATATGTGATAGCTACCTTTCTTGTTGTTGTGTTCGTTTCCTTTGCCATAGCTCTAGTAGTTTGATTATCTGATTTTCCATTTTTTCGGGTGTATATGTTTTAGGAAAATACTTTTTGATTTTATCGGTTGAAAAGCTGATTTTTCCAATTTCAGATTTCTTTTCCTCTCTCATAATGTTACACATGGTTTCAAATGTGCAATTATTTTCTTTAGATAATGCTTTTATTCTTTGAGCCTGCGAAAGTGAGGGGATAGACTGTTCAGCTTCTAGTACATCTAAGAACTCTATTTGTTCTTCGGGTTTTAAAAACGAAAGTTCAACAGCAGGTGTCATTCCCATTTTCTTTTCATCAACTATTGATAATAGCTCTGGTTGAAGTTCTGTAAGACGGATAAATCTATGAACTTGATTTTTACTTGTACCAGCATTTTCAGCTACAATTTCCACAGATGTTTTCGGTGCTTCCAACTTCTCCCCAAATTGGGGAGAAGTTAAATCAGTTCGTTCTCCCTGCCTTTTTACTGCTTCTAATTTCATTTTATAGGCAAAGGCTCTCTCGCTTGGTAGAATATTTTCTCTTTGCAAGTTACTGTCTACCATAAAGATAATAGCTTTGTCATCATCTAAATCTCTAACGATAACTGGCATAGTTTCTTTTTCAGCAAGCTCACTGGCTTTGTGCCTGCGATGTCCCGATACTAATTCATAACCACCTTCGGGGTGTGGCCTTGCAATAGCTGGTATAAGCACTCCATACTCCTTTACACTTTCCACAGTTTCAGCCATTGCTTCATCTTCACGCACTTTAAATGGGTGTTTTTTAAATGGCTTTAGTTCAGACAGTGGAATATTAATTACTTGCTCAGCTATTTCAACTTCTTGTTTTTTTGCTCTTGGCATTACTGATTAACCTCCTTTATTTTTTTACGTGTAGAAATAGGTTCTACTGAATACGGGCAAAACTCATATGCACAAGTTTCATATTTCCAGTTAGGACGATGGAAACGACAACTTCTACACTCTTCTAAAATACCATCTTCACCACTGTCATATTGTTTAGTTGTTGGCGAATTTTCTCTCATCAGAGCTTCCCATGCATACTCTTTGGTGTACCTCGATTTCAATTACTAAACTCCTTTCATTCTGTTTTTAGGCAACAAAAAAAGAAGATATGTTTCATATTCTTTTCAGAATACAAAACAAACCCTCTTAAAAGATTTATTGTCTATTTAATTGTTATTTTTAATTTTTAAAAAGTTAAAAGCTGATAATACTAGCGAAAAACCAAGCGTTTATCAGCA
>CAYJJL010000252.1:0-2547 GCA_964370455.1 uncultured Faecalibacterium sp. | reverse complement strand
TCAATAACTATACCTAGTATCATTAATAATGCACAAACAGCATTAACAACATCCAAAAGTTTATTACCAAGCTCACCTAAATCTAAAGTAAAACCAAAAACATTTGCGATAACTTGCACTAATAAAAGCATTGCAGGTATAGCAGCAATCCAAAATGTTTTATTTGCAATTCGTACTTTCCAGTTAATCATAATATACTCCATTCTGCCATAAAATTGGCAATTTCAGTTATTTTTAAGTTACCATGTCTTAAGCGTGTTCTTTAAAAGGTAACTTGTCAACTTCTTCCATTATTTTTTCAACAGTGCCATTACCGCCTAATTGCTTATAAGGTATGTATAAATAATCGTGTAGGTTTTCATATTCGCTTTTGGTAATGTATCCACGTTCAATATAACGTTGCCCTAGCCAGCAAATACGATCATGCCCTATACCTTTAAGCATTTGTGCATCAGTATTAGCTTTTTTATCAGCACGTTGTATCATGTAAGTTAAAAATGCCCAAAACCCTGTGCTTGCAAAAATTAACCCTACTATGCTTAATGTTGTGCTAATGTCAAACATATAAACCTCCTTTCACTAAAAAATATGCTTTTATCAATGCCAGTTATGTGCGCTGGTTTTCGTTATTGATAACTTGGCTTTTTATGCTTGTTAGCAAGGTTTCAGCGTTAACCATGCGATAAAGCGATTTTTCAGCAAGTTGCTCAGCTTGCAAAAGCTTTTGTTCAGTTTGTAGCAATTGCTCCTTTAGTGCATCAAAGTTTTCTTGCGTTAACTCATTTTGTGGTGGCAATTCTTCATTTTGCAAAATTGCATAAGGCACATACAAGGTATTACACAAAATCATAATTTCGCATTGGTCACCACAACTTACTGCGATATCAGTTGTAACGTACCCATTTTTTACAGTGCTAGGTATGGCTAAGCTATCAAGTTTAGCTGTAATTTTAGCTACATCGCCGTCACTTGCAAAACCTATATACATTTGCACAGGATAACTTGCCAGCGGTGACATAGGTTCAATTTCAGGCATTGATTCAAACTCGTGCAAGGTTACATATGCAACGTTTTTATCGATGTTACCGTTATAACCATACTCTGCGCCATTGTTACTTGCATATTGCCAGTAATCACAAAATTTATCAGGCTGTGAGTAACCAGGCCGTGCATACCAGCGTTTATATCTAGGGTGAGCAACAAAATAATCCTCATTGTAAAATCTATCAAAGTAATCTTTGTTGTAATAAACGCCAGTTTCAAAGCCACGCTCAAGCACTCTTTCACAAAATGCGGTGGTTAGCTCCTGCACTAGCTGTGGGGTCGTTTCAATTCCATATGTATTTTTAATATAATCGCTCGAAAAATACTCGAAATCAAAAAATATAGGTTCGCTCATTTCGGCTTTATATTGCTCACATAAATCGCATGCAAAATCCGCCTCTGTAATGGCATCTGCAATGTCTTTTGCATAGCTGGCGTGGTATGCACCTAAAGCGTAACCTTTAGCGATACTGCCGTTCATATTAGTGTGGAAGTATTCATCTGTTTGCGTTGCTTTGTTTATGCCATAGCCAGTGCGTACAATATTAAAAACTGCTTTAGTTAAAGCGCTGTAATTAATTGCACCCTGATGTTTTGAGACATCTAACCCGTATTTCATAGTTCATATACCTCCCAATAATTGCTGTTAGTTTTTGGTTCGGTCAATGTTGATTTAAAGTTTTGTTTTATGCATATCCATGTAAAATCATCATGTGTATAAATATCGTTTTTGCTTATTTGTGTCATTTCAGGTGTTTCGTCCCAGGTAGGGTAGGTGGGTGTTTGAGGTGTTAATTCCCAGTGAGTAATACACACATTAGGTGCTTTATTTTTACTGTATTTTAGCGCTGTATAGCTGGAATTTTCAAACATTACAGTGTCGCCTTGTATGTAATTTTTGCTTGTGTTCCATTCGGCGCCTTGTGTTGGCACGCTTGTTAGATACTCTGTAACTAAACCTTGTAAGCTTTCTGGTATCGCATTTTTTATGTTGCGCATAACTTGTGCTAACGGCTCTACTTCAACGGCGATTAAATCATCTACATCTGACATAACCTCTGTGATTGTGTCTAAAATTTGGCTGTTGATTGCTGGTGCTATCATTTCACCTACAAATTGAACACCATCACTACGTACCCACGTTTCGCCACTTGGCACGTATCGCATACCCTGTATATATTTATCTGGTTTGTCGTCAAATACATCTGTTTCAATAGATTTATAATCGCCAGTTAAATTTGAGATATGGCAAACAAATTCGTTGTCTAAATAAATTTTTTTCATTTTACACCTCACTTTGTTAATGTCATATCACGCAAACCAAAATTTGGGCTTGACGCTGTGGTTGTTAATTTAAAAACAATGTAATATTCGCCTGTGTAGTTAGTAATATCGATTGTTTTCGATTGCCACGAGCTACTTCTAGTGTGCGCAATCGCAGGGTTAGGCGATTGAGCTGATGTACCAATACCTGCGTAAAGTCCTCCAGCAGAAGTTGGAAAC
>CAYJJL010000251.1:0-2548 GCA_964370455.1 uncultured Faecalibacterium sp. | reverse complement strand
TAACATGCTTAAAATCAAGTATTTTCAATTTTAATTTTAAGTTCGTTCTTTGTCTTGAAGATAAATGTTTTTAGCTCATCTATAACTATGTTTTGCTTCAAAACTTCACCAGATAATATATCAAAGGCCTCCTGCGAAATATCCATGATATAATTGTTATCGCCATTATTTATAACAAAAGTATAAATATAATCCTCGCCTATGCGCTGTGTTATTTCTATACCGTCAGGGCACTTTGTCGTTGAGATATCATGCTTTGTGCATATATCTGCTATTAACACCTCAAAAAACTCAGGGCAGTTCATAACACAGGAATAATAAACCTCGCCTGCACCAAATTTATTTAAGGTTAACGCTGATGACCCTTTATAGAATTTATTTTTATATGTAGCCACTGCATTTGCGCCATTATTTTTTACAACATCTAAAAAACAACCAACTTTATATGTTTTTTCTTTATAATCAATTTCGTTAAATTGATATTCAGGTAGGGAGTCAAACTCCTCGACAATCACGCCAGCCATATTTGCAAATTTACCTGGCCAAGGCGAGGTTATAGTGGTGTTTGCATCTGTTCGTATGCCTGTGCGCACTGTTAAAATAACTGTGCCACCATTACGTGCAAATTCTTCAAGCGCTTTTGCAACATCTTCACGCCCTACAAAAAGTGATGGTGCTACCACTACTTTATATGCGCTTAAATCCTCAATTTCGTTTATAACATCAACTGTAACACCATTTTTTAAGAAGGCGCTGTGATATTGGCAAAAATGATCCACATATCTAAACTTACTGTTTTGCACATGCGTATCAAAAGCCCATGCGCTGTCAAAGCTCCAAAGCATGGCAACATCTGCTTTTACTTTAGTTTTTGCAATGTCGTTACCGTGCGCTTGTAATTTATTTGAAAGTTCCGCAACCTCATAATAAGCACGCCTTTGGCTACCATCATGCCTTAGTAAACCTTGTGGGTGTTGTTCTGCACCATATAAACCACTGCGCCACCTAAAATAAACCACACCATTTGCGCCACGTGCTATATCTTTTACGCTCCACATTTCAACCCATTTTGGTGGTATTGCAATATTGTAATCCGAGTAATTGAAGTATCCATTTTTTTGTTCCAGCACAAAAAAATTATCTCTAGTTACACCACGGCTAAAATCATTTGCTAGGGCATATCTGTAATAATTACAATCTACAGCAGGGTATAAGTCTATGCCGTAAAAATCCAAGTGTTGACCTAAATCAAAATAGTTAACATTCATAAAAAGTGTCATGCCGTTATGCGTAACTAGGTGGTGTGGGCAAATTTTATTAATTATATCTATTTGCTCTTTTAAAAAATCTATTGTGCTTGCGGATATAAAACGCCTATAATCTAGCACTTGGCTGACACTAAAAGTAAGCTCTTTCGCCTCTGTTGGTGGTGCTACTTGTTGCCAATCATCATAAACCATGCTCCAAAACACAGTGCCCCATGCCTCGTTGAGGTTTTCAAGTGTTTTATATTTTTCTTTAAGCCATGTCCTAAAACCAGATGCACAGTTATCGCAACAGCACTTGTTTGCATTCGTTTCGTTATCAACCTGCCATGCAATTACTGCTGGGTGCTCGCTATAATGTTTTGTAAGTTTTTTGGTTATCCTACGCCCGTATTCACGGAAAGTCGGATTATTTAAGCAGTTGCGAGAACGTATCTCATCACTTTGCTGTATACCGTCAGGGTAACTTGCAAAAATATCTGGGTGTTTTTTCCACATCCACATTGGTGGCACCATAGTAGGTGTGCACATTATAGCCTGTATACCGTGGCTGTGTAAAACATCTAGCGCTTCATCAAAAATCGAAAAATCAAACTCATTATCACGTGGCTCTATCACCGACCAGCATAAAACCACCAAGCGCACAACATATATACCTGCCATGCTCATCAGGTTTACATCTTCTATTATGCGTGATTTACTCCATTGTTCTGGATAGTAACAAGCGCCAAAATAAATTTTTTTATCCATTTTTTGTTGCTCCTCTTTTTATGTATTTAATCGGTTTTTATATTTTTCTCTGTATTTGCCTGGGGTTACTGATGTGCATTCTTTAAACTTGCGTATAAAACTTGATGTGTTATAATAACCTATCTTTAAAACAATTTCGTTAACGGTTAAATCTGTGTTAATTAATAGTTCTTTCGCACTATCTATTTTCAACCTATTAACTTCTTCAGAAATATTTATACCTGTTATTTCTTTATAATACTTGCTCAATGTTGAAACCGACATCTGAAACTCATCTGCCACAAGTTGTATACTAAAGTTATCTTTATAATAATTTAGGTTTAAAAAGTTGTTTATGCTTAAAAATTTATTATCTTTGTTGCTTTGTTTTAAGTTTTCAAACACGTAAATTGATACTTCGCAAATATAATCTAAAAATTCTTCAGCTGTATCATAATTTTCAAGCAACGGAGATACTTGTTGTTGATATTTTGAAAAAAAAACAGGCAAGGTATCATGTAAAAAGTTAAATATCCCTAATATTTTAGATTTAA
>CAYJJL010000250.1:0-2549 GCA_964370455.1 uncultured Faecalibacterium sp. | reverse complement strand
TCCAAACCCGCTTAAGTTCACACCACTATATATCGTGTTTAGTATAAAAATCAACAAAAACATTATACTCTTGTAAACCCCTGTTGGCAACTGTAAAAATTGCTATTCACACGCCATTTGTCGCAAAAAACTTCAATTTAGAAAATCATATGCAAATGTTGATGCTTTTTTGTGCCAATTGCTGAAAAGTTGCAAAAACACAATATATTGTGCTTTATCTCTTGACACCTAACCAAATAAGGTTTATTATATAAAAGCGATATTGTTTTATTAGTGCTATGGTAAGGATGTTTTTTAATACACATCTAAACAAAGCTTTTGTTTTAGCTGTTAAAAACATATTTTGCAAATTGCAAAATACCTATAGCAATAAAACACTAAAAACTTAAATTGCGGTTTTGGTTAAAATTTTTACACCTGTATTATGCTTTTATTATAAAGCACACAAATCTTGTACTAATCAATTATGAAAACGAGGAAAATGTTATGAAAATTATTAAAAGAAGCGGTGTTGAGGATATCTTCGACATTACAAAAATTATCATTGCTGTTACAAAAGCAAATAACGTTGTTGCTGAAAGCGAACGTTTAACAAAGGAACAAATAGATAACATATCTGCACATGTTTCAGAAAACTGCGAGCAACTTGGTCGCTCTGTTAGTGTTGAAGAAATACAAGATATGGTTGAAGTACAAATTATGGAAGAACGTGCTTTTGAAGTTGCGCGTAAATATATAACTTACCGCTATATACAAAACCTAAAACGCCAAAGCAACACTACCGACGAACAAATTTTGAGCTTGATTGAATGTAACAACGAGGAAGTTAAACAAGAAAACTCAAACAAAAACCCAACTGTTAACAGTGTGCAACGTGATTACATGGCTGGCGAAGTTTCAAAAGACCTTGCAAACCGTATTTTACTACCACAAGAAATTGTAGAAGCACACAGAGAGGGTATTTTACACTTCCACGATGCGGATTATTTTGCACAGCATATGCACAACTGCGACCTTGTTAACCTTGAAGACATGCTACAAAATGGCACTGTTATATCAGATACATTTATTGAAAAACCACATAGTTTTTCCACAGCTTGTAACATAGCAACGCAAATTATTGCACAAGTTGCCTCTAACCAATACGGTGGGCAAAGCATTAGTTTAACACACCTTGCGCCATTTGTTGATGTTAGCCGCAAAAAAATTGCAGTTGAAATTGAAGAAGAGCTTGCTGGTTTAGATGTTAGTGCAGAGCGTAAACGTGAACTTGTTGAAATACGCTTGCGCAAAGAGATAAACCGCGGTGTGCAAACAATACAATACCAAGTTGTTACACTTATGACAACAAACGGCCAAGCGCCATTTATAACTGTGTTTATGTACTTGGGCGAGGCTAAAAACGAGCAAGAAAAACACGACCTTGCTATTATTATTGAAGAAACTATACGTCAACGTTACCAAGGTGTTAAAAATGAAGATGGTATTTGGGTAACACCAGCTTTCCCAAAACTTATTTACGTTTTGGAAGAAGAAAATATCACACCAGACTCACCTTATTATTATTTAACAGAGCTTTCTGCTAAATGCACAGCAAAACGCATGGTACCTGATTATATTTCCGAGAAAAAGATGCTTGAATATAAGCAGGATAAAAAAGGCGATGGCCACTGCTACACTTGCATGGGTTGCCGTTCGTTCCTAACACCTTATATAGACCCAGCAACAGATAAACCCAAATATTATGGCCGTTTTAACCAAGGTGTTGTTACAATCAACCTTGTTGACGTTGCACTTTCATCTGGTGGCGATGTACAAAAATTTTGGGATATATTTGAAGAACGCCTGGAACTTTGCCACCGTGGTTTGCGTGCACGCCATGAGCGTTTGCTTGGCACACCTAGCGATGTTGCGCCTATTTTATGGCAACATGGCGCACTTGCACGTTTGAAAAAAGGTGAAACAATAGATAAACTACTTTATGGTGGCTACTCTACAATCAGCCTTGGTTTTGCTGGCTTGTATGAATGTGTAAAATACATGACAGGCAAAACTCACACAGACGATACTGCAAAACCTTTTGCACTTGCAGTTATGCAAAAAATGAATGATAAATGCAACGAGTGGAAAGCTGCTGAAAACATTGATTACTCAACATATGGCACACCGCTTGAATCCACAACTTACAAATTTGCTAAAGCTTTGCAAAAACGTTTTGGCATAGTTGAGGGTATAAACGATAAACAATATATCACAAACAGCTATCACGTACACGTAACAGAGGAAATTGACGCTTTTACAAAATTACAATTTGAGAGCGAGTTCCAACGTTTATCTCCTGGCGGTGCTATTAGTTATGTTGAAGTACCAAACATGCAAGATAACCTTGAAGCTGTTATGTCACTACTACACTTTATATATGAAAATATCATGTATGCTGAGCTAAACACTAAATCTGATTACTGCCAAGTTTGTGGTTTTGACGGCGAAATTCATATAAAAGATGACGATGCAAAACTAATGTGGATTTGCCCACATTGCTCAAACAC
>CAYJJL010000249.1:0-2650 GCA_964370455.1 uncultured Faecalibacterium sp. | reverse complement strand
TTTCTTGGCTAACAAAACCACCTGGATTTTGGCAGAAAGTACGTACTTTATCTTTGAATGGTTTTGGGTAGCCAATAAGCTTTGATTCATAAAGCACATTATTAACTTTTTCCATAATTTCGTTGCGCACTTCAACCCTAACGCCTATATCTACTGTGCCTGGTGCGTGAGCAACATCGTGCTCAGCACAAACTTTTTCTAGCCATTCAGCACCACGGCGCCCTGTAGCAATAACTACATGCTCAGCTTTAATTTCACGTGTGCCCTCTTTATTTGTTATTATAACACCAGTGCAACGCTCACCCTCAAGCAAGATATTATCACACTCGGTAGCAAATAATATCTCAACTGCATTTTCATGTAGATAGTTTTCTAGCGCAAGGTAAATTTCCTGTGCTTTTTCAGTGCCAAGGGGGCGTATAGGGCAATCCACTAATTTTAAGTTTGCTATAATTGCACGTTTGCGTATTTCCTTAACTTCCTCGTTTGCGCCAACGCCTTCAACTTTTTTATCTGCGCCAAATTCAAGGTAAATGCTATCGGTATAATTTATAAGCTCTTGTGCAAAAGCCTCACCTACAAGGCCAGGAAAATCCCCACCAACCTCATAGCTCAGTGATAATTTGCCATCTGAAAAAGCACCAGCGCCGCTAAAACCAGTTGTAATATGACATGGTTTACATTGCACACATTTTTTAGTTACGGTTTTAGGACATCGACGTTTTGAAATACTAACACCTTTTTCTATAAGTGTTATTTTTTTATCTGTGCCTTTTCGTATAAGCTCAACTGCTGTAAAAATACCAGCAGGGCCTGCACCAACTATAACTACATGTTCTTTCATATTATCTCCTTTTGATAGCTTTTTTATAAGTTATCCTGTTAAGCCTTATTTAATATCTGATTAATTTTCAGTTGTTTGTGTTTCGTTTGCGCTATTTTCGGGTTGTGTTTCAGCTTTTGCGGCTTCCTCAGCTTGTTTTGCAGCATTAGCAGCCTCACGCTCAGCCTTGCGTATGCGCATACGTTCTGCGGCCTCTTCTTGGCGCTTACGTGAGCGTTCTTTTAAATCGCAGTTAACACATAGCTCCCCTTTCGCTGTAGGCTTTTTAGCTTTACCACATTTAGGGCAGGCATTCTTTTTAAACTTGTAAACACCAATTGGCCCAAGCTGTGTTACAGGGCGTAAAATCGGCCCTTCAATCGCTTTATCTATACACGAGCGCACGCATTGCCCACACTCGCTACATTTCCATGCGGTAATTACTACTCGGCTTAAACCATCCTTACCCTCAACAATTTTCAATGCTTCAGCTTTACATGCACGTACACAGCGCTCACAGCCATAGCATTTTTCGTTAATTTTAGGCAGATACTTGCCGTAGGTTCTCGGAGTTTCACTTATTTCTTTTAACTGTTTTACATGGTCATAAAGCATCATACGGAAATCGTATAAATGCCCCTCTGATTCGTCTATTAAAAACGGCATCTTTCTTAGTAATTTACGTGAGTTTGCAACAGAGCCCTCTTTAAAAACACCCGCCAAATCACGCCTTGAAAAAGACTGTGTTGTATTAGGGTATTCGTCCATTTCACGAGCCAAAGCAACACGAGCTGAAAAAAGTTCTGCACCCAAAAATTCAACTAATCTTTCGAGTGTTAAACGCAAACGCTCTGCACAAGCCTCGTTTTCACACGTAGCGCATGGCGTTAAATCTAAAACAACTTTTTTGTTAAGCGCTAAAAACGCCAAAAACTCCCAAGGAAAAGCCGCAATACACTCACGCACTGCGGTATTGTATCGCTCGCTTTGTGTGCACCCTAGCCAAACTTGGTCGCTCGCAACTTCCACTAGTGTCGAATCCTTTTCGACCTGTTCGCGTGATGGCGCAATACATCGGGATTTACACGCAGCAACACAAAGCCCACAATCAGTACATGCAGACCAGTTAGCTATTATACCAGGACGCTTAAATATTTGCTCACTATATGGGCAAACATCTACACACGCACTGCATTTTTCTTTATGAGGGCGTAAGTTCCAGCATTGTTTACGCACAATTAGAGGGTGGCTTTCTTTTAATAAAGTTTTTACCGCAAACCTCGTTACAAAATTCATAAATATATATCCTCTACGATTTCTTTGTCAAAAAACAGATTTACATTTTATTATACCATTTTTTTATGCTTTTGTCTATCGCACATCGGATTGCATTTATCTGGCTAAGCTTGCAATAACCTCTTGCATTGTTGGCATTGCCGCTATCGCTCCCCTTTTTTTAACACAAAGCGCTGCTGCCGCATTTGCAAATTTGGCAAAATCTTCTAGCTCTAAAAGAGAAAACTCAGCTATAGCTTTACCACTAGATGCAATTTTATATAAAAATGCACCCCAAAAAGTATCGCCTGCGCCTGTTGTATCAATAACTTTTTGTGCTTGAACTCCAGCTACTTTTACAGCACCCTCTTTATTTGCTACTAAAGCGCCATCTGCGCCAAGAGTAATTGCCACCACTGATACACCTTTTGCAAGCATTTTATGTACAGCTTTGTTTAAATCAGTTTCACCTGTCATCAAAGTTACTTCTTCATCAGAAATTTTTAGTATATCAACATCACAAAGTACACTTTGCATGGTTTTAGAGGCAAT
>CAYJJL010000248.1:0-2668 GCA_964370455.1 uncultured Faecalibacterium sp. | reverse complement strand
GTCGCAGGTGGTTTACCAGTGCAATCATAAAACACTCTGTTCACATGCTTAACTTCATTTACAATTCGTGTTGTAACTATATCAAGCACATCCCATGGCATATTGTAACTTTCTGCTGTCATAAAATCCGTTGTTGTTACAGCTCTTAGTGCAATAGCATAATCATATGTGCGCTCGTCGCCCATAACGCCAACGCTACGCATGTTTGTTAGTGCTGCGTAATATTGGTTAATTTCTTTATCAACGCCAGCTTTAACTATCTCTTCGCGCCAAATTGCATCTGCATCTTGCACAATTTTTACTTTTTCAGCGGTAACATCGCCTATAATGCGTATGCCAAGGCCAGGGCCAGGGAAGGGTTGGCGGCTAACTAGATACTCTGGTAAACCGACTTCTCGGCCAGCTTGGCGTACTTCGTCTTTAAATAAGTTGCGTAGTGGTTCTACAAGATCTTTGAAATCAACAGTGTCTGGTAAACCGCCAACATTATGATGACTTTTGATGACTGTTGATTCGCCACCTACGCCGCTTTCAACTACGTCAGGGTAAATTGTGCCTTGTGCTAAATAATCAACTTTGCCAATTTTCTTTGCTTCTTCTTCAAAAACACGTATGAATTCTTCGCCTATAATTTTGCGTTTTTGTTCTGGTTCGCTAACACCTGCTAGCTTTGTGTAAAAACGGTCTTTTGCATCTACACAAATAAAGTTGATGTCAAAATTGCCATTGCCCTCACCAAAAATAGAGCAAACTTCTTCACGTTCATTTTTGCGCATTAAGCCGTGGTCAACAAAAACACATGTTAATTGTTTGCCAATGGCTTTTGCAAGCATGGCAGCAAGTACCGAGGAATCAACGCCGCCTGAAAGTGCACATAGCACTTTGCCATCGCCGATTTCTTTACGTAAAGTTTCAATTGTATTTTCTACAAACGAATCCATTTTCCAATCGCCATTGCAACCGCAAACACCATAAACAAAGTTTGCAAGCATGGTTTTTCCCTCCGCAGTGTGTAAAACCTCAGGGTGGAATTGCAATGCGTATAAGCCTTGAGCTTCATTTTCAACCGCTGCATGTGGGCAGTTATCGGTGTGCGCTATTGTTTTAAAACCTGGTGCGATTTCAGCTATATAATCGTTGTGGCTCATCCAGCAAATAGTGCTTTTATTTACGCCTTTAAATAGTTTGCTGTTTGTGTCAACATGTACTTCAGTTTTGCCATATTCGCGCTCTGGTGCTTTATCAACACGTCCACCCAATTGGTGCATCATTAACTGGCTACCATAGCAAATGCCTAAAACTGGTATGCCCCAGCTGTAGATTTCTTTTTCGCAAGTTGCTGCATCCTCAAGGTAAACGCTATTTGGCCCACCTGTGAAAATTATGCCTTTAGGGTTTTTAGCGCGTATTGTTTCTAAAGGTGTTTTGTATGAGTATATCTCGCAATAGACGTTGTTTTCTCGCACACGTCTGGCGATAAGTTGGTTGTATTGGCCGCCAAAGTCTAATACAATTATCATTTCGTTGTTCATATTAATGCTCCATTCAAGTTACTATTGCGGATTAATCTACCTTTTTATATTTTATCACGTTTAAATAAAAATTGCAAAAAAATATTTTGTAAAAACCTATGTAAGGCTTGTAGACATTTAAACGTTTGAAAATTAAAATTTATTGCATAAGTATTTTACTTGCAACAAAACGGAAAGCCACAATGCGATATTATCGCAATTGTTGCTTTCCGTTTATAATTTTAGCTATGCTTTATTTACAAAGCAATTGACAAATTTAATTAAAATTAGTCAACGTTGTAAAAGCAAGATTTACCTTGGTATTCAGCAACTTCAGCCAATTCATCTTCAATGCGGATTAATTGGTTGTATTTTGCGATACGGTCGGTACGGCTCATAGAACCTGTTTTGATTTGGCCAGCGTTAAAGCCAACAGCGATATCAGCAATTGTGGTATCTTCTGTTTCGCCTGAACGGTGAGAAACAACGCATGTGTAACCAGCTTTTTTAGCCATTTCCATAGCGTCAAATGTTTCTGTTAGAGAACCAACTTGGTTAAGTTTGATTAGGATTGAGTTTGCGATACCTTTTTCGATACCCTCTTTTAGGATGCGAGGGTTTGTTACGAATAGGTCATCACCAACAAGTTGGATTTTGCTGCCTAGGCGGTCTGTAAGAACTTTCCAGCCGTCCCAGTCGCTTTCACCTAGACCGTCTTCGATAGATACGATAGGATATTTTTCAACCCATTCAGCGTACATGTCGATTAGCTCTTCAGTTGTTTTTGAACCGCCGCCAGATTTTTTAAGCTCGTACATGCCTGTTTCTTTGTTGTGGAACTCAGAAGCAGCAACGTCCATAGCGATGCAGATATCTTTGCCTGGTACATAACCAGCAGCTTTGATAGCTTCAACAATTAGTTGTAGTGGTTCTTCGTTACCATCGTTGCAGCTAGGAGCGAAACCGCCTTCGTCGCCAACGTTAGTGTTGTAACCTTTAGCTTTTAAAACGCTGCGTAGGTTGTGGAAAGTTTCAGCACCCATACGTAGAGCTTCTTTGATGTTTGTAGCGCCAACAGGCATAATCATAAACTCTTGGAAATCAACAGTTGAGTCAGCGTGGCTTCCGCCGTTAACAACGTTCATCATAGGAACTGG
>CAYJJL010000247.1:0-2706 GCA_964370455.1 uncultured Faecalibacterium sp. | reverse complement strand
AATATATAAACATTGCTTAAGCAGCCTAAAATCTTATCTAAACACGTATCAAAAAATATTTATACGCTTTTTAGATGTTTTCAGACGGCTTACACGCCTTTTTACATAAGGCTATTAAGCAAAGTTTGTAATTATTTAATTAATGCTATTACTCTTTATCGATATAAACAGTAGAAAATAGTGTTGGGCTAAATGATGCAGCCGCACCTTGGAATCCATGTACATAATTAGCTGTAACCATAGAGCTCAATGGATGGAACAACGGTGCTAGTAGTGCATCATCTTCAACTATAATTTTTTCCGCCTCTGTAAATAATGTTGCACGTTCCTCTGCATCGCGTGAGGCTGTTGCTGTGTAGCAGCATTCGTCATAACGTTCGTTTTTCCAACCTGTGTTGTAGCTTGATTCTACATCAGAAACATAGTAGCTCAAAATACTGTTAGGGTCGTTATAATCAGCATAGTAAGTTGTGGAGGTTATACCAAAATCACCAGCGCTTGTTCTATCACGGCCAACTGCGCTTTCAACTTGCTCAATTGCAAACTCAAAACCAATTTTAGTTTTAAACACTTCATATAAATATTCAGCTTGGTCTTTAGATGTTGCTGTTGTGCTACGCACTAAGTAGTTTATAGTATATTTGCTTGGGTCTGGGTCTGCGCCTAGTTCTTCCAAACCTTCAATAAATAATGCTTTAGGGTCTGCAATACTTGTTACAGATTCTACTGGGCTATAGCCAGCAGCCTCACGGAAGCTTTCATTATCTAAGCTTATAACACTAGGCACAAAACCCTCTGCTGGTATTGCACGGCCAGCATTTATCATATCGCAAGCCTCTTGGCGGTCAACAGCAGCTGAAATTGCACGGCGTATTTTAGCATTACTCAAAATTTTAACACCAGTTGTTTCATCAACGTAGTTTGTATTCATTATCAATACATAAACGCCTGATGTTGCGTAATCACCATGTGTAAAATTGCCTGTTTCTATAATTTTATCACGCCACTCTTGGCTACTTACAGATGAGCGGTCTATTGTGCCACTGTAAAGCTCAGCCATTATAGCGTTGTTATCTTTAATAATGCGGAAATTAATTTGATCCAGCATGGATTGATCAGCTTCAAAGTATGTATCATTTTTAACTAGTGTTATGTGTGAATCATGTGCCCACTCTTGCATTTTAAAAGCACCACAGCTTATTGTATTAGCCGCCTCTGTACCATAAGTGCTACCTAAGCTTTCTATAACATCAAGGCGTATAGGTGTAAAGCATGGGCCGTAAGTTAAATCTAAAAAGTATGGTATGTATTCTTCAAGTTCAACTTTTAAAGTTTTTTCGTCAACAGCTGTTACGCCTATATCACTTACAGGTAGCTCACCAGAAATGATTTTTTTAACATTTTTAATGCTTGTAATTAAGTTGCCTTGTACAGAGCCAGTTAGTGGGTCTGCAATGCGTGATAACGCATCTACATATTGCTGTGCTGTAACAGCAACGCCATCTTCCCAGTTTGCATCTGCAAGGTTAAAAGTCCATGTCATGCCATCTTCGCTTGATTCCCAGCTGGTTGCACCATATGGGTTAATAACAAGTGCATCACCATCTGTTTGTAAACGTGTTAGCATAATTGTAATGTTACAAGAGATAACAAGGTCTGTCATTGCATTTGTTGTTGTGTTGTCTATAACTTTAGGGTCGCTCATTAATGCATAATTTAAAACTTGCTCGTCATCAAGCTCCGCTGTTTGATCCACACTTGCATCACCACTTGTTGCTGCACTACTATCACCAGCTACACTACTGCTTGCACCGCCGCAAGCCGCCAAACCACTTGCTGTTACCACAGCAGCACCTACTTTTAAAAAGTTTCTACGTGTCATGTTTTTCATGTTCTATTCCTTCCTTCTACAATGCTAAAATTAAAATGCAATATTCATTACTAATATAGGGCTAAACGATTAAAACATTTTAAGCAAATTATATCCTTTTGTTTATCTATTGTCAACAACTGTATTTGTGTCAAAAACTATTCGATTCCAATCGCCTGCTTACGCTTTAACACTTCACCGCAGTAGTACGACTTTTCTTTCGTGATTTTTTATGCATTTTCCACAGTATTTTTTTCATAATGATAAAAATTATGTATTTTCACAAAAACTTTACAAATATGACATTTTTTTCAAATATAGCTATATTTTTATAGAAAAACATGCTATTATACAATAAGAAATTAAAATACAGCTAAAAGAAAAGAGGAAAGACTATGAGTTACAGTTTTGACCAGATTTGGAAACGCGAAGGCCACGATGCCATGAAGTGGGAATTTCCACGTTATGAACAATGTTCTGTATACAGCCCATGTGAGGATATAATACCAATGTGGGTAGCAGATATGGACTTTGCAACACCACCTTGCGTAATAGATGCAATTACAAAACGTTTAGCGCACCCTATACTTGGATACTTTGGTTTACCTACCGAATACACTGATGCTATTAACACATGGCAAAGCACACGTTATGGCTGTAAAGAAACCCTAACACGTGAAAATATTATGTATCAAAACTCTGTACTTGGTGCTGTTTCAGCTTTTTTACAAGCATACACTCTAGCAGGCGAAAACATATTATTAAACTCTCCAATGTATCTTGGGTTTCAACTTACATTAAAAAATTTAGGTCGCAATATTTGTGATTCAGCGCTT
>CAYJJL010000246.1:647-2766 GCA_964370455.1 uncultured Faecalibacterium sp. | reverse complement strand
AAATGCCTATCCAAATGCCATTTTCATGTGCATTTTTAGCAGCCATTTCAATTAAACGTAAAATTGATTCGTGGTGTGTATCACAGAATTGAACAATGCTTTCGTTTTGTCTGTCAACTGCTAGTGTGTATTGTGTTAAATCGTTTGTACCAACACTAAAGAAATCAACTTCTTTTGCTAAAATATCGCTTAACACAGCAGCTGCTGGTGTTTCTATCATGATACCTAGAGGTATTTCTGCTTTAAACTCAACACCGCTTTCAACAAGTTCAGCTTTTGCTTCTTCGATTATTTGTTTTGCACGTTTAATTTCCCAAAGTGATGTTATCATAGGTAGCATAACTTGTATGTTACCAAAAACAGCCGCTCTGTAAATAGCTTTTATTTGTGTTTTGAAAACTTCTGGACGAGTTAAGCAAATGCGCAACGCACGCAAGCCCATTGCAGGGTTTTCTTCAAGTGGTAATTGGAAGTATGATGCTTGTTTATCCGCACCGATATCAAGTGTACGAATGATAACAGCTTTGTCGCCCATTTTCTTTGCAACTTTGCTGTATGCTTCGTATTGTTCGTCTTCTGTTGGGTAATCGGTGCTTTCTAGGTATAAAAACTCACTTCTAAATAAGCCTATGCCCTCAGCATCGTTTTCTAAAACAGCATCAACGTCAGCAACTGCGCCAATGTTAGCATATAATTTTACGCTTTGGCCATCTTTTGTTACTGTTTTTTTGCCTTTAAATGCAAGTAAACGTTCGCCTTCAATTTCAAGTTGTTGTTTCTTATCTTGCTTTGCTTTTAGTGTAGCTTCGTCTGGCTCAATTATAACTTCGCCAGTTTCGCCATCAAGTATTATTGTTTTACCGTTATATTTTTCGTCAAGTGCATCACCCAAAGCTATAACAGCTGGTATTGCAAGTGTACGAGCAAAAATAGCAGTATGTGAGTTTTTGCTACCTAAAATAGTAGCTATACCAAGCACGCTCTCTCTATCAAACTGTGCTGTTTCACTAGGTGTGAAGTCATCACCAGCTAAAATTGATGCTGTGCCAGCTATGTTGTCAACGATTTCAATATCCATTAAAATTTCGATAACACGTCTTGAAACGTCCTGTACATCAACTGCACGAGCGTTCATGTAGTCATCTTCCATTTCGGAGAATATTTTTGCAAATTGTTTAGCAACTTCGCTAACAGAGTATTCTGCACACAATTTATTGTCTGTTATGTAATCAACAATTGTATCGTGGTAGTCTAAATCCTCAAGCATCATTTGATGAATTTCAAATAAAAGTGAGTTTTGTTTGCCTAATTTTAAAGCGGTATCAACAGCAAGTTGGCCTAATTGTGTTATAGCAAGTGCACGTGCGCTTTCAAAGCGAGCAACTTCTTCCTCAACATTTTCAATTTTAACTGCTTCAACTTCTAGTGCTTTTTTAGCACAAAAGTTAAGCTCACCTATCGCTATACCTTTTGAAACACCTGTACCCTGTAAAATAATCATTTCTTTTCTCCTTCATTATTAAGCTTAACTTACGTGTGAGCGTGCGATGGATTAATTACTTCAAGAATAATTCAAGAATTTTTTCTTTACTATTTGCGCTAACTAAGTTGATAACATCGCTTTCTTCTTCAAGCACGTCAACAATATTTTCTAAAACAGATAAATGCTCTTCGCCTAAAGCTGCAATACCTACAACTAGGTTTACTTTTTGGCCATCCCAATCAATACCATCTGGGTAAGTAACAACGCAAAGACCTGTTTTTTTGATGTATTTTTTGTATTCTTTTTCGCCATGAGGTATAGCTATTAAGTTGCCGATTGCAACTGAAAAGCTGTTATCTCTAGCTATCATGCCTTCTGTGTATTCAGCATCAGCATAACCTGCTGCTGTTAGTAGTTCGCCACATCTTTTAATAGCATCTTGTTTACTTTCGCTAGCTTGGTTTAAAACGATATCTTCTGTTCTTAACATAATAATTTCCCTTTCAGATTGTTAGTTGTTATGATAATTGGTTTTCATATAGTCGCGCAAATGTGTTTGTAGAATTGTTTCGATTTTTTTATGTATCATTATCATACATTTCTTTTAATAACTTAACAGCATAATCTACATGTTCT
>CAYJJL010000246.1:0-637 GCA_964370455.1 uncultured Faecalibacterium sp. | reverse complement strand
AATGATGCGCTTAATAAACCAATTGCTTCTTTTAATTCGCTGCTGGAGTTCATTGGTAGCAATATCATCAGGCATCCATTCGCCTTTATACCATCATCGTTTTCAAAACTGCGGTTTTGCGGATACACCACTGCAACCACTGGTTTTGCTATACCGCCTGTTATGCTATGTAGCAAAACAAGGTCTAGTTCTTCGATTAACTGGCTTGATATTTTTTCTCTTTTAATTAAATCTACATAAATTTGCTGTGCGCTTTTAGTATCAGCCCCAAAACGATGACCTACAAATTTTGATAAATCTTCAATAGTTGATAAATCGCTTACGGTGATAACCTTAAACTTTTGCAAAACTGAATGTACTTCTTTTAAATAAAAAATGCTTTTTTCTATATTTGAAAGACAATCCACATCTATAAAATTTTCAGCCAAATGAGTTTTTGATCTTAACCGGTCTATAGTATCTCTTATATTTTCGTAATCCTTATTAGATAAAATCGAGTTAACATTTATAACTATTTTATCATTAAAATTAAGTGGAATTGTTGAAATTATAAAATCGTTTTCAGCCCATTGTTCTCTATTATTATACTCGCTAATTTCAGTTATAATATCGTTTGAAAAACGCTTTTTAACCTGAC
>CAYJJL010000245.1:0-2785 GCA_964370455.1 uncultured Faecalibacterium sp. | reverse complement strand
AAATATCCTTATGCCTTTAAGGCATAAGGATTAGTGGAGATAAGCGGGATCGAACCGCTGACCTCTTGCATGCCATGCAAGCGCTCTGGCATGGGGGCGGGGAGACATTTTTAATAAAATTATATTTTTTTTGCGATTGTGATTATGTCCTTAAGTAAATTTGATAACTCAAACCATCACATACAGTAAGATAAATTGTTGTTTCATTGTTAGCGGTATCTTTAATTGCTTTTAAACTTTGTTCTGTTGATTCTATATCCCAAATGCCATGTACTACAAGCGAAATATCTTTTTTTGCAGAAGGGGATTTCACCCACTTGCGTGAATATAAGCTAACTTCTTTTTGTAAGCCGTCCTCGTCTATTTGGTCAGCTTCAACACCATCATACAAGCGCAAGTCAGGGTCGCTAACAGCTAGTGCAAAACCGTTTTCAATGTTTTTTTCAACAATAAGCATAGGGTCGCTAACCGCTTTTAAGTGCGCAAAATTTAAATTAGCTACACCTTCCCAAAGTACATATGCTGTTGAAGCACTTTCGCAGTCATAAACACAATGTAATTTGCTGTTCGCCTGTAGGGTTTTATACATATTGTCAGCTCTTATCAGTTGAATGTTTTTTTGCATTTGTTCCTTTGTTACATCAACAAAAATACAGTATTCGTAGCTTTCACCTTTGGGTTTTGCGCCATGCTCTATAAGCGCTTTTGCAAAATAACCTTGTGTTTGTGTGCCTGTGTTTTGGTCACAAGAATTTTGCAAACCTTTTGTTACAAGTACATTTTGCCCACTTTTTATATAAAAACCATTTGAGCAATTATCATAAAGTGCTGTGCAGTTTGCTGTTTTTTTAGTAAACTCGCTATCGTTAATTTCCGTTTCATCAATAAATATTGCATCGTTTTTATTCATTAAGTAATTTTGAAATAGCGTTGTGTAGGTGTTTCCACTTGTGTTATCGTTTGATATATCCGAACCTATGCAAATGATTTTGTTTCCAAAAAAGAAGTACGATTTTTTTGCAACATGTGTTGCATCATATTTTGCATGTGAATGTAAATCCATGGCAAAAACACCATCTTGCCCTAATAAATTTACACCGCCAACAAAAGCTTTGTCTGAAAGTAGCATTTCTTCAAAACCGCTCAATTCGTCAACATTACAAACATCAGCTTTTAGTTTTTCCATAGGTAGGGCGACAGCTGTTGTGCCTGGCCAAAAGTTCCAGTCCCAACCTTTTTGCACATATCCGCTTTCTTTGTGGCTTATAGGTTTACCTTTTGAGAGTATTTGCAAACTACCATATGCTATATATCGGCCATATAAATTATTAGCAAGGTATGTTTCGTTTCCCCAAATATATTTGCTATGCCCACGCACACACGCTAGCCATTCGCCACGTCTGTGAAAAGCGCTGCAAGCATAATTCATGCTAAAATGCCCAGTTGGTGTTTTTTCAGCACAAAAGCCAGCTTCGATAAATTTTTCGCCTTTTGCAAAAGGTCTATACTGCATAAGTCGCAGTAGGGCAGTTATCATTTCTGTATCTTGTTGCTCATTTTTAATTGGGTTTCCTGCTAGTGCCATGTAATAAAATGGGTCAAATGTTGATATTTGACCTCTGTCTCCATCGCCAACAGGGTGGCGTGCGGATAAAGCAACAGGCCAACTTAAACTGTTGCTATATATGCGCATTGCAAGCACTGCTTTGCGCAACAAACCATGTGAAAAATCGCTTAATGCATAGCTTGTTTTGCTAAGCATATAAACAGTAGGCGAAACGCCTTTAAATGCACCCATTGCATATGCTGGGTAATGGTTGGCGTGATGAAACGCAGAGCCATCTATTTTTACAACACCTTTCACTCCAGGTGCAGGCATAAGTGCTGTATCTAGCCATTTTTTTATTGCTAGCAATGAAACATGCTTGCGTTTTGTATTTTCATCAATTAAAACACTCGCAATTATAGGTAATAATAAAGTGTTAAAAGTATCACAGCTTTCGCCTATAAATTCGTTTTCTGGCCTAAACATTCTACCAGCACCTGAAAACCACATTGAAATTTTTCGCACTTGTTCTAGTAAGTTGAATTTTTTTAAAACATCACGCATTAAAAACACAGACGAATAAAAACCTCTTGTAGAATAACCTAAATGATGTACTGTCCCAAGCCCACTGCCATATGCCCACCCTTGGTCTATAAGGTGTAGTACAGTGTTTATATACATTTTTTCTATCTGGTTTTTTTGTGAATCTTCGGCACAGTTCCACATTTGAGCAAGGTTTAATAAAAAATCACAACAAAGTTTAATACCTATGCCTGCTGTAATATATGTTAGCTCCTCGCTGTGTTCTGGCGGATAGACAGCATTTTGATTTGAAAAAATTATAGTTTTGCCTGATATATAGCCATCTTCGTTTTTAATACAAAGCATTTTATAAAAATCTTCCGCCTCGCCTATATCGTCCCACCAAAGTGAAATTTTATCATTAGTTGGATACTTAAACTCAGCTTTTAAAATTTCAAAGTATCTGTTTTCAAGAATTTGCATTTCTGCCAAATTTTGCTCTTGTAAAGAAACATCTTGGGTATTTTCCGTATTTTCATTGTACAAAAGAGCAAAGTGATACAGTGACATCCAGTGGCCATTAGCCGCTGTATCGGCACGTAAGTTAGCAAAAGGTACTTGATAATCACGCATGTGGTGCCTTGAATCTATATATTGCATAGGTATAATTTGGTCAAAAAATATAGTATGTTCTTGCTTTAGGTTAAGGCGCATAGT
>CAYJJL010000244.1:0-2798 GCA_964370455.1 uncultured Faecalibacterium sp. | reverse complement strand
CAACAACTTGGTGATACTATACAACCTTGGCACAAAGCAAAAACACCTAATGTTGACAGGTTGCGCAAAGAGGGTGTGCATTTTACCGAAACTTTTTGCCCAGCACCTCATTGTTGCCCAAGTCGTGCAACTTTTTTTACAGGTTTATACCCAACACAGCACAATATTTGGAATAATGTTGAGGTAGAAGGTGCTTTTTCTCGTGAGTTTTTTGATGGTGTTGAAACTTTTGCAGTAGGTCTACAAAAAGCTGGTTATAACACAATTTTTTCAGGTAAATGGCATGTTAACGGTTATGAAGGCCCAGATAAACATGGTTTTTCGGAAGTGCTATGTGAAAGAGGCACTAATTATGGATACGCAAAACGTGAAAACAAAGCTATGAACTCAACTTGGGATAGGGTTTTTTCTGGTAAAGTACCCATTGACACCGAGGAAAGTGAAAAAGATTTTGGAAGAATAGTTCGGCCAGGGTACCCAAGTTATAAACAGTTTAGCACTGACCCTAACCCTTTTAATGATGCTGGCACTGTTGATTTAGCGTGTGAACGACTAAAAAGTTATGACGCTAACGAACCATTTTTTATGTATGTAGGTACAATAGGCCCACATGACCCTTATAACCCACCGCAAGAATTTTTGGATTTATACGATATTGATGATATGGTTTTACCTGAAAATTTTAACGATGCTATGGATGATGTACCAAATTTATATAAACGTACAAGAGATGTTTTCAAATTATCGGAGCAGTAACATAAAGAAAGTATGCGTCGATATTTGGCTTTTTGTAGCTATGAAGATAGTTTGTTTGGTAAATTGTTAGATACAATAGAACAAACAGGACATGCAGAAGATACAATTGTTATGTACTTAACTGACCATGGTGATTATTTAGGCGCACATGGGCTGTGGGCAAAAGGTTTGCCGTGTTATCGTGAGGCATATCAGCTTTGTGCTGTAGTTGGTGGTGCAGATGTCACAGCAAAAGGGGCAACATGCGATGAGTTAGTATCATTAGCGGATTTTGCACCTACTATACTGGAGCTAGCAGGCGCTAACAGCGAGCAAGATATTATAGGGCAATCTTTAGTGCCATATTTAAAAGGTGAAAAAGCAGATGAGTGGCGCACAGAAATATACACACAAACAAATGGTAACGAAATTTATGGTATGCAACGTGCAGTGTGGAACAAAAAGTGGAAATTAGTTTATAATAGTTTCGATTACGATATTTTATTCGACCTTGAAAACGACCCTTTGGAAATGCATAATGTTATAAATAATCCAGAAAATAAAGAAGTGTTGCGTGAAATGTGGAAAAAACTTTGGCTGTTTTCACGCAGAACAAAAGATATAACGGTATGCCCTTATATAATGGTGGCATTAGCACCATATGGGCCAGGTATAGTGCTAGAAGATGAATAATCAAGTTTAAAATTAAATAAAGACACAGTATATATATTACGATTTAAATATATATATTGTGTCTTTTGTTTGTGAAAATTATGTAATAACATCAAAAATATTGACATTGCGCTGTGATTGTTGTATTATTGCAACAAAGAAATTTTGAAAAGTTAAATTAAAAAAGGAGAAAATATGCCTATTAATATAAATGCTGTTATAATTATTGTAATTGTTTTATTTGCACTAATTTTAATTTTACCTATGGTACTAAAGGCTATGGGCTACCACCCAGATTATAAAAAAATAAGTTATAATTTAAAAGGCAAAAAAGCGTTAATTGTTGCTACTAATCAAAGCACTTTGGGCGATAGCAAAAAGCAGACAGGCGTATTTGCCTCCGAATTAACGATTGCATATTATGAGTTTTTAGATGCTGGCTTGCAAGTTGATGTGGCAAGCATAAAAGGTGGCAAAATACCATTTGAAAAAATAAGTTTATTGTATCCGCTTGCTTCACATGCAGATAGGCGATATTTAAAAGATGAAACAGCAAAACAAAAAACGCAAAATTCATTAAAAATAGCAGATTTAGATTTTACTAATTATGATATAGTTTACATGCCAGGTGGGTGGGGTGCAGCTTATGATTTAGGTAAAAGTGAATTACTAGGGCAAAAAATAACAGAGGCAAATGCTAGTGATGTGCTTTTAGGCTCGGTTTGTCATGGAGCTTTAGGTTTTTTAATGGCTAAAGATATAAATGGAAAACCATTAGTGGAAGGTAAAAATATAACAGCAGTTACAAATAAACAAATAAAAGAGCTTAGCATAACAAAAACGCCACAGCACCCTGAAACAGAATTGCGAAAACTAGGTGCAAAATATAAAAACAAAAGTGGTTTTAGCGATTTATTTAAAACTTTAGTAGTACGAGATGGCAATATTGTAACAGGGCAAAATCAAAATTCATCTGGTGAAACAGCGCAAAAACTACTGCAACTATTAAAAGAAAAACAAAATTAAAAAACAAGAGAATGTGGCTCGAAAATTCAGCTACATTCTCTTGTTTTTTATTAAATCAATTAGGTTTTTATGGGGCTTTAGTGTTAGCGTCAATAATATCATCAACAGCTTTTACGCAATCGCAAATAAACCCACAGCATAACTGGCGCTGGTCGCAACTAGGCGTTATTTGTTGTAGCAAAACATCACAATTGGTATTACCATGTTTTTTTTCGAAATTATTGATAAAAGTTTTAACTTGCTCATTTGTGCATTTTAACATACCCATAGCCATAACGGCACCACTTATTGCGCCACAAGTTGATTTAACACGAATACAACCACCAAAATGTGTGACAATATTATAGGCCATATCAGCATCAATG
>CAYJJL010000243.1:0-2807 GCA_964370455.1 uncultured Faecalibacterium sp. | reverse complement strand
CGTAGTTATGTGGTTTTAATTTGGCGAATAAACAAGCCTTGGTTTATTTGTGGTTAAAATATGGCTAAAAGTTTTAATTGATTTGTATTGTTTTATGGGCGTGCTATAATAAAATTGCTAGTATAACTAGCTGAACGGAGGTAAATTATGCAGTACGGATACATCAGAGTATCTACAAAAGAACAAAACGAAGATAGGCAATTGCAAAGCATGCAATCAGTTGGTATAGCAACTAAAAATTTGTTTATCGACAAGCAAAGCGGAAAGGACTTTGAAAGACCAAATTACAAAAAACTAATTAAAAAGTTGAAAGAAGGTGATGTTGTTTATGTAAAAAGCATAGATAGATTAGGGCGCAATTATAATGAAATATTAGAGCAGTGGCGAATAATTACCAAAAAAATAAAAGCAAGCATAGTTGTAATAGATATGCCACTACTGGATACACGCAAAAAGCAACAAGATTTAACAGGCATGTTTATAGCGGATTTAGTTTTGCAAATATTAAGCTATGTTGCGCAAACTGAAAGAGAAAATATTAAACAGCGCCAAGCTGAGGGCATAGCACTAGCAAAAGCAAAAGGTAAACATATGGGGCGACCACCATGCAAAAAACCTGAAAACTTAGTGCAAGTGCATGCTTTATATCAAAGCGGATTAATAACGCAAGAAAAGGCCAGCGAGTTATTGGGTGTTTCACGTGCAACTTACATTAGGTGGGCAAAAGCGCTCTCTATAGGTAAAGACGTTGAGCTTGATAACATTAATTGCAAAATGTTAGATACTATGATATAATTTAACTACATAATAAAACTGTTCAAAAAATGTACAAAAGGTACACCTTTTTTACGAGTGGAATAAATGCTTAGAAACACCTATTTGAGGGTGTTTTTTCTGTTTTATGGGCTTTTTTCGCTTTGTTCAAAAGGTGTACCTTTATTTAATTAATAAAAGTACACACAAAACATTCAAAAAGGAGAAACATTATGAAAAAATTGGCAATCGCAATTATCTTATCAATGGCCTTGCTTTTAAGTGCTTGTGGAGACGAAGAAAGTGTTGCTACAGCACAGAGCATGCCAGAATCAACCAGCGCTCAAACTGAGAGTTCATCAAGCGATGAAGCTGATTCCAGCTCAGAAGAATCAATGTCAGAAAGCGAAGAATCACAAAGTTCATCAGAAGAACAAACAGAGCAATCGGAAAGCAGCCAAGCGCCTGAAAGCACACCAGATGCTTCAAGTGAAGAGCAGGAGACAGTAGATACAGCATCAACAGAAATTGACCCAGAGTTTAAAGCTGCAATGGATAGTTACGAAGTTTTTTTTGATGAATATGTAGTTTTTATGAAAAAATACAGTGAATCAGATGACACTTTAAGCATGATGGGCGATTATATGAAATTTTTAGAGCAGTACACTGAAACAATGCAAAAACTTGATGAAATTGATGAAGAAGAATTAAATGAAGCAGAGCTTATTTATTATACGGAAGTTATGCTTAGAATAAATGAAAAAATATTGCAAGTAACATAACCGATAAAGCATAAGTTATAAAAATGCATGGTAGCTTTATTAAGCTGCCATGCATTTTTTGACTTGATAGCAATTAAAAATAATGGGGGAATAAAATATGAGCAAAAAGAAATCTATCGTTTGCGAAAATTGCGGCGGAAACCTTAAAGTTGATACCTCGCAAGATACAGTTAGCTGTAAATTTTGTGGTGCTACATATATAGTGTCAGACTTACTTTCAGAAAGTGATGAAGTTAAAAAAGCAAGAATAAGAACAAAAGCTGAAAAAGAGGTAGAAATCCGCAAGCAAGAAGTAGAATCTGAAAAATTAGATTTTGAAATATTTAAATTTATTAAAAAAGAAAAAAATGATGCTATAAAAAGTTTCAAAAAAAGTAAATTTGCAATAGCAATACTTATTTTTGCAGGTTTTTCGTTATTGTTCGCGTTAAATGATTTTGAAAGCTTATGGATATTTGCTGGAATTATTGCGTTGATACAAGCGTTACTGTACCTTGCAACTTGGTTGATAGGTGCTGGTTTTATAAAAGTAAAAAAGCAAATATACTTTGCAATACCTGTTGTAGTGGCATTAGTTTTGATTATGCCATATAGATGGGTGGTTGATATATACAATGATATACCAACAGATGCAAAAGAACTTGAGTGGGAAGATATACAACTTGCTGACAAATTGCCAAAACCACCAGAAAATAGAACGGATATAATTATTAATGATAACAATGAATTGTGGATAGAAATTTACAAAATAGATGAAAACGAGTATTATGAATATCTAGCAGGATGTATTGCAATGGGTTACAATATTGATCCAGAAGAAATAGCTGAAATGTACGATGCTTTTAATGCAAATGGATATAACTTGAATATAGATTATTCGGATTATTCAGAATCAATGCGTATTTTATTGGAATCAAATATTGAACTAAGTGAAATGAGTTGGACTACTAGCGATATAGCAAATATTGTACCTACACCAAATTCAAATTTAATGAAAATAGAAACAGAGTCATCAAATGAGTTTATAGTATACGTTGGAAATATAGATAAAAATGCATACAGCGATTATGTTCAAGAGTGCATTGATAATGGGTTTGATGTTGATTACTTAAAAGAGGAATACATTTTTAATGCAAAAAATGAATATGGTTGTACAATATCGGTTGAGTATGTTCGTAATAATACCATACTAATTGAGTTAAATGTTCCAGAGGATGTTGATTTGGAAGAGTTAATTATACCAACGCCCACAGCAACACCAGAGCCAACGCC
>CAYJJL010000242.1:0-2831 GCA_964370455.1 uncultured Faecalibacterium sp. | reverse complement strand
ATAGTTAACTTAACAAATCACGGTTATTATAACTTAGACGGTGGTGGCACTATTGAAAAACACAAGCTCCGCCTTTATTGCGAAAACTTTCTTGAAGACGATGATACACTTTGCCCAACTGGCAATATTTTGCCTGTAAAAGGCACAGTGATGGATTTCACCGAGGGCAAAGAAATAGGTGCAGATTTACGTTCTGATGATGCTCAACTTAAAATTGTTGGTGGCGGTTATGACCATTGCTTTGTTATTGATAGAGCAGGCGGTGCTAGCCAGCGCATAGGTGCATGGGCATATAGCGACAAAACAGGCATAAGCATGAAGATTTACACAACAGAACCAGGCATGCAATTATACACAGGTAACTTTTTGCAAAATAGCCCTGTTCCAGGCAAAAACGGGGTGCCTTTTGAACAGTATGGCGGTTTTGCACTAGAAACTCAGCATTACCCTTGCAGCCCAAGCCATGATGAATTCCCAACGACCATTTTACGTGCTGGTAAAGTTTACCGCACAACCACAACTATCCGCTTATTTACAGGCAAACAATGTGGTAGGTTATAAATTAATTGTAAAAAGTTAACTTTCTGCTACTTTGGAAAAATAGCGTTAAGGATGAATTCCAGCTGTAAATTTCAAAGATTATATGTATAGGGGGAGAGTTACAGCTAATAGAACAAAAGTATAATATGTGTGAAATGTTGTGAAGTGGGTGGATTTATTTCTGCCCACTTTTGCTTTGTGTAAAACTAAGTTTTTATAAAATCAACGCTTTTCTGTAAAGTGTAACATTTAAAAGCAATATTACACTATTTACAAATGTACTAAAAAATAAAAATCAATATTAACATATTGTTTACAAATAAAAAAATAGTACATTTGTACATAGTTTTAAATTGCGTCGCATTATAGCGCATGCATTTGTTGGTGTGTAAATATAGCGTTGTTAAAAAATATTATAAAAATAATTATTAAATTTAGTTTGTTTGTTATTAAAACTAACGCAACAATAGTGCATTTACAATAACATCATTCCTCTTCACAAATGTTTTAATTAATAGTATACTAAACAAAATGATGCTTTATCATTTAATAATAAACATTTTTGCTTTTAACAAAAGCTTTTAGAGGAGGTTTTTATGGCAATTTTAGTTTCAGGCGGTGCTGGTTATATAGGTAGCCACACTTGCATAGAGCTACTCTCAGCAGGGTATGATATAGTTGTTGCAGATAACTACTATAACTCTTGCCCACTTTCACTAGAGCGTGTGCGTAAAATCACAGGCAAGGATTTCCGCTTTTTTGAGGCGGATATGACAAGCCCAACCGATGTAGAAAACATTTTTGCATCTTGCCCTGATATAACAGCTGTTATACAATTTGCGGCATACAAAGCTGTTGGCGAAAGTTGCGCAAAACCTATTGAGTATTACTCAAATAACTTTAATTGCACATTAAACATATTAGATGTTATGCGTCGCCACAACTGCAAAAACTTTGTGTTTAGCTCATCAGCTACTGTCTACGGTGACCCAGCTTTTGTGCCTATTACAGAGGATTGCCCACTTGGCGAAACTACAAACCCATATGGCGCTACAAAAGCTTTTACAGAGAGAATTTTAAAAGATATACAAACAGCTGATAAAGAGCTTAACATTGCAATTTTGCGTTACTTTAACCCAATTGGTGCACATAAATCTGGCCTAATAGGCGAGGACCCTAACGGCATACCAAATAACCTTGTGCCTTACATTGCAAAAGTTGCAGTTGGCAAATTAAGCGAGGTGCACGTTTTTGGTAACGATTACGACACCGCAGATGGCACAGGCGTGCGTGATTACATACACGTTGTGGATTTAGCACGTGGCCACGTTTGCGCAATTAAAAAGCTTGAAGAAAAACCAGGCGTGTTTATTTGCAACCTTGGCACAGGCAAAGGTTACTCGGTTTTAGATGTTATAAAAGCTTTTGAAAAAGCTTGTGGCAAAACATTACCATATGTTATAGACCCACGTCGCCCAGGCGATATTGCATCTTGCTACGCAGCACCAGAAAAAGCTAAAAACGAGCTAGGCTGGCAAGCTGAATACGGCATTGAAGAAATGTGTGCTGATAGCTGGCGTTGGCAAAGCCAAAACCCAGACGGTTACAATACTAAATAATTATATAGGGTGTAGCGAGTTTTTTCGCTACACCCTATTTTTATTGATTAGTTAATAATAAATTGATATTATCCTAAAATTAAATAAAAACTTAATCTCGCTACACCTTGTTTTTGTTTTTTGAGATACTCCACGCTTTTAAATAAACAAAAATGCTTATAAACGGAATTATCGTTGCTACAAGTAAAGCAAATTTAAGTGCAAATTGCTCTGTGGTAAAGTTTAAACTGCTTGCTAAAGTTAACATTTGCGTATTAGTTGCAGCAAAATCTGCAATTATGCCAACAAATTGTGGTGCAATGGCCGCACCCATATCACCGCCAACTGCCATCAATGCAAAAATTGTTACCCCACCATACGGAAATTCCTCCGTTGCAAGCACTAAACTACCAGGCCATAACATTGCAACACCAAAACCTGCAATGGTACAAGCAATAAGGCTAAGTATTGTAACGTTTGAAACAACTATAATTATATAACAAACAGTAGTTAGCACAGCACCTAGTGTCATGGTTTTGTGTATGTTAGAGCCAATGTTGCCATATAACGAGCGCCCTATACCCATTGCCAGTGCAAAAGTTGCAACGCCAAATATATCACCATAAATTTTAGGTAACTGCAAAGCTTGTTCAAAAAAACCTGAGCTCCACTGTGCGATAACAACCTCACTTG
>CAYJJL010000241.1:0-2838 GCA_964370455.1 uncultured Faecalibacterium sp. | reverse complement strand
TCTGGTGTGTATTTAAAGCATAAGTTGTATATGTATTGTGAAATTGTCATTGTTGAGTTGCCAGGGCCGCCATTTGTTAAGTTTACAACTTCATCAAATAATTGTAGTGTGCCGTTTGTTGATAGTATAGTTGTAAATAAAATGATTGGTTTTAATAGTGGAACTGTCATGGAGAAAAATTTTCTCATAGGGCCAGCACCGTCAATGTCAGCAGCTTCGTAAATGCTTTTATCAATGTTTTGTAGGCCTGCCAAGTAGAAAATCATGTTATAGCCTGTCCAGCGCCATGTAATTGCGATAATAACAGTTACTTTCGCCCAAAATGGGTCGGTAATCCACATGATTGGCTCATTTATAATATTTATAGCCATTAAAAATTGGTTGAATATACCTTCAGAAGCAAAAATGCTTTTAAAAACAACAGAGTATGCAACAAGAGAAGTTACACATGGTAAAAAAATTGCAGTTCTGAAAAAACCTTTAAATTTTAATGCTTTGTTGTTTAATATTGATGCTATTGTTAGCGCAAGCACTGTCATAAGAGGCACTTGTACTACAAGGTAAATTAATGTGTTAGTTAATGCTTCTATAAATACAGGGTCTGAAAATAATCGTGTATAGTTTGAAAAGCCTGTAAATTCTAAATTTACACCCATGCCAGATTGTAATGACATTATAAATGCCATAATCATAGGATAAAAAGAGAACATTGAAATAAAGATTACTGGTATTAATATAAATAACCAGCCGGTAACTTTCATTTTGGTCGCTTCATTCTTGAACATAAAGTGCCTCCCTCTGAAAAATGTTGCTACTACTAAAAAACTTAGTAGTAGCAACTTTTAACTTAGTTAAATTGCGATTCAGCTTGATCTTGCATAGCTTGTAAAGATTCGTCTATATCAGCACCAGCAATAATGTTTTGCATTTGAGCTTTTAGTATATCTTCAAAAGCGTATGTGTGTAGGCCGTAGTTAACAGCAGGTATGTTTTCAGACCAAGTAGAGATGTCAGAATAAATTTGTTGACCGCCAAAGAACTCAACTTCTGTTGTGTAAGAATCGCCTTCTTGAGCAGGTAGGTAAGTAGCTAGAACATTGTTTGTATCTAGTATTGTTTGGTAGAATTCGTCGTTACCAGCAAATGTTGCGCCTAGGTAATCGATAGCTGTTTCTTGACCTTCAACACCTTCTAGTACATAGAAGCTTGAACCACCAAGGTTAGATGCGTTAACAGAGCCTTCAACGCCTTCCATGCGAGGGAATGGTGCTATGCTCCATAGGCCAGATTGATCTTCAGCTTGAGCTATGCTTGCTGTAAACCAGCAACCTGTTGGTACAGTTGCAACTTCGCCGTTGTTAGGTGCGCCAACAAATTGTGACCATTCAGAAACAGTTTTGGATATATCAGCATCTAAAATTTGTAGGTATAATTCGATAGAATATTTTAAAGCTTCGTTACCAACAAAGTTAGGTGTTGAGCCATCTTCTTGTACGTACCATGAGTTTGCAGATTGCATCATCATGCGTATTTGACCAACATCGTTAGGGTCAAGTGTTAGCAAATCAATGCCTTGTTCAGCTTTGATTTTTTTGCCCATTTCAATGTATTCTTCCCATGTTAGGTCCATCATATCTTCAGCAGTGTAACCAGCAGCTTCTATAATATCGCTACGGTAATATAAAACAGCACCGCTGTTATCAAAAGGTACGCCATAAATAGCATCGCCTTCTGTCATGAAACCTAGTTTATGTGCAGAGAATTTTGTGTCATCTGTGATAGTAGCTAAATCAGCAAAGCTACCAGGGTATGATTGTAGGAATGTTTGTATGCGATAATCTTCAATCAAAACAATGTTTGGTAAGCCATCAGTTGAACCAGAGCTTAAAGCGGTGTTCAATTTTTGGATTATATCAGCTTGTGCATATTCAACAACTTCGATATCAACATTAGGGTTAGCAGCCTCATAAATTTTTTCAGCTTCTTTTAAAGCAGCAACGTTAAAGTTTGCATCCCATGCCCAAGCAGTAACAACAGTCTTTTCACCACTTGTACCTGCTGAATCAGCGTTAGTACTAGCGGATGAATCTGTAGCAGTACCGCCACATGCTACAAGTGAAAGTGATAGTGCGCCTGCCATTGCAAGTGCGAGAATTTTTTTCAATTTCATAGTTTTCTCCTCCAAAATTGTGTGTTTAACAGTGATTTTATTATACTATGAATTGACTTTGGCAGTTAGTAATAATTATTTTCAAATTATATATATTTTATTGTGAGTTTTTGAACAAATCAGTTTTCATTGTGATTTTTTTTCGAAATTGGTAATTTTATTTGTATTTTTGTACCTTGTCCTTTAACAGAGGTTACTTTTATGCCGTAATCTTTGCCGTAAATTAATTTTATGCGTTGGTCTACATTGTTGATACCAACACCAGTAAAGTGCTCTTTAGGTTTATTTTCATCAAAATTTTCCATTCCGTCACCATTATCTATGATATCACAAATTAAAACATTATCTTTTTTGCTTGCTATAAATTGTATATCACCAGATTTTTTAATCTGAAATGCATGGAAATAAGCATTTTCAATAAATGGTTGGAAAATTAGTTTAGGAACTTTTTCATCATCAACGCTTGAGTCTATATATAAATTAACCTTTATTCTATCACCGTAGCGTATTTCATTTATATATATATAATTTTTTAAATTTTCTATTTCTTGGCTAAGGTTAATCATTTCATCGTTTTTACTGATGGTATTTTGCAATAAATCAATTAATGACTCTATAGTTTTGGCAGCTTTTTCCTTTTCGCCTTGCCATACTAAGTATTTTATAAC
>CAYJJL010000240.1:0-2853 GCA_964370455.1 uncultured Faecalibacterium sp. | reverse complement strand
GATTACGGCCTTTGTGTTCTGGGCGATGGCGTACTTCGAAAGAACCAAAACCAGAAATGGCTACTTTTTCACCCTTTTCTAATGCGCCTGCAAGAGAACCGAATACAGCATTAACTGCTTTTTCAGCATCTTTCTTTGTCATATCCGCATTTACGGCTACTTGGGCAATTAAATCAGCTTTTGTCATTATAAACTCCTCCTTATAAGAATGTGTATATTCAGTGCAAATACAAGGGTGTATTTGTTGACTGCTATTTTTCAAGTGCTGTTTTGGCAAACTGTTTTATTGTCTGCTCTAACACTTCCTCTGCATCAACGCCTGCTAACCGCAATCTGTTTGATAAATTAAAAATAACCTCACCAGCACTTTTCTCTAGCGTTTGTGTGTTACATGTATCATCTAGCAAATGCTCATTTAACACCAACATGCTTTGTTGTAAAGTGGTTTGTACTTTTATTTTATCTGAAACAGTAGTATCATAAGCTGAAACACGTTTTTGCATCTTTTGTGCTTTCATAAGTGCTGGTAAAGTAACTGGAACACTTTCAAGCTCATCGCTTAAAGTCATGCGTCCCTTTTCCTTATTTTTGAGCATTTCCCATGCTTTTAAACTATCACTTTCAAGTTTTGCATCAGAAAACACATGTGGATGCCGAAAAATTAATTTTTTACAAACTTTATCGCAAACATCTGTAAAAGTAAAATTGCCGTTTTCTTCCTCAATACAAGTATGTAAAGCAACTTGCATCAAAACATCGCCAAGTTCCTCGCACAGTAACTCCGAAGAGTTTAAATCAAAAGCCTCTAAAACTTCATATGTTTCTTCAAGGAAATTCTTGCGTATGGAACTATGCGTTTGTTCTTTATCCCAAGGGCAACCGTTAATAGGATCTCGCAATAAACGAGTTATCTCCATTAAATCCTCTGCGTTGTAAGTTTCTTTAAGCTTATATGTTATCATTCAAAGACCCTTCGTATACTAACTGTTTAATATTTTATCGCAAAAAACACTATTTTTCAAGGAATTTTCGAAAAAAAATAAAATATATTTTAAAAAATCATAACTAATCACACAAAAAAGCAATATTAGTGTGTAAATAATGTAACATTCGTGTAAAATCACATTTAAAACACTGTTTCGTTCTTTTATAATTTCTCGCCACAGCTAGCGCAAAAGGTCGCATTTTCAGTAACTACGTTTCCGCATGAAGTGCAAAATGGTTGTATATTTGCCTTTGCAGTATCAATATCAACATACTCAACATCTGCTTTAGCTTTAGCTGTATTTGTATCACGTGTCTGCTGCGCTGCAATTTCTTCTTTAGTTTTTGATATTTCTATAATTACAGCTGTAATTTTTGCAACTTGCGCATCAATTACTGGTTGGTTGGTTTGACCCTCCTGCGCTAATTTGTAAACTATTTTACCAAGCTCACGTTCTTCCTTTTGTAGTTTTGTTTGTAAATTTACAAGTTTAACTTGGTTAGTTGCTTTTTCGGTTAAATCCAAAGTTGCTTCCTTACCTTTTTGTAGGTATTCTAGGCCCAATTCTTTTAATTTATTTATATCCATTATATTTTTCCTCTCTTTAATTAAAACCTAATCGTTTCATAATCACAAGTATAGCAGAGCTACGTTATTTAAGCAATGCATTTAATTTAAAATTCAAAATTAGTTCAATATTTTTATAATAAATGCTTTAGTTTAGGCAAAAAAATACACTTTATAAATCACTTTTGGCTGTATTTTCTCATTTTAGCCATAAAACTCTCGCAACATACTATTTTTTGGCAAGTACTCCATAGATAAAGGGCTAACAATATCTAGGCGATTATTCAGCGTTTTTATTACAGACCACGCAATGCTACCTGTTGCTGTTAAATTTGGCGCTTGTTTCATAAGATGCGCTACTAGATGTATTTCGTAGGTAAAAGCTGTATCTAAAATAGCATCTGCATTGTGTTTGTATGGCTTGATATATTTATCCTCGCCTGATACAATGTTTTTCCAAAGCGAAACAGTTTTTTCAGGGCTTAAGCCACGTGTGTCCATATCTCTTAGCATACGGCGACAAAGGCGCAAATTGCGTGTTTCAATTGAGCGTATGCCGTTTACTGAATATTCTTCACGCACGCTAACATAAACTTGATACACACCCTCTTGCTTTAAAAGTGATATTAACGCAGGGTTAAAAGCGTGTATGCCCTCTAAAATACAAATACCATCGTTAAGTTTAACATGCTTTTTTTCATCAGAACGCTCTTGTTCTTTAAAATCAAAAATTGGTAGTTCCACCTCACCAGTTTTACAAAGCGTGCTAACTGCTGTGTGTATTTCTTCCATATTTAAAGTTTTAGGGCTTTCTAAATCTTTAGTTCCATCTGGTAAAGTTGGGTAATTTTTTTTACCTAAAAAAAAGTTATCCATACTTATAACTATGGCTGGTTTTCCGAGTTCTATTAGTTTTTGAGCTAATTTGTGCGAGCTAGTTGTTTTGCCACTAGATGAAGGGCCTGTTAGTGTAACTATAGGTTTTTTGCTTGCTAAAATATCCTTTGCTATTATTTCAATGCGTTTTTCGTACTGAGTTTCGCAAAGCTCGACAAATTTTTTTGGGTTTTGCACACAAAAATTTGAAAGATCGATTTCTAAAAGGCGTTTTGGTTTTGATATTTTATCCATTAGTATTCACAGCTCCTTACGTTTAATAATTTCGTCAAAGCGGTTAATATATTCGTTAGGATATTTAAAGTTAAACACTCGCTCAATTATACTACCATCTGAACGCACAAAATTAGTGCAACCACCTGCACCAGAGGACAAAATAGTTTGTATAACTTAAAAAATATAAA
>CAYJJL010000239.1:0-2885 GCA_964370455.1 uncultured Faecalibacterium sp. | reverse complement strand
CAAATATATGGGTGTCCATAGAAGTATCTTTTCCACAAGGGCAGATTTAAATAGCTACAACACACGTATAGAAAACAAAATTACAAACGTGCTTGAGCCACTTGCAAGTATTGCATATAAACTTGGCTTTTCATATGAACATGGTTTAATTGAAAAAATCTGGAAAGAAATCATGAAAAACCATGCACATGATTCAATAGGCTGTTGCTGTAGCGATAACGTGCACAGACAAATTGAAACCCGTTTTTACCTAGCGGAAGATAAACTAGACGAATTAATACGTTACTATAAACGTAAAATAACAGATGCTATCTCTTGCGAAGTTGCTTTGGATAAACTAACTGTTTTTAACTTGTTACCTTATAGCAGAAACAATTTGGTTGAAGCGCAAATCATCACAAAGATGAAAAACTTTGATTTAGTTGACGAAAACGGCAAGTGCTACGATTTTAAAGTTGTTAAAACTGAAATTGTTGACGCTGGTTTAATAGATAGGCAAATAGTACACTAAGGCGATTATGATCCATTTGTACGCTACTACTTGCAATTTGTTGATACTATACCTGCAATGGGTTACAAAACTTTCCTTGTTAAAGAAAAACAAGGCGAAGTTAGCGTAACAGCAACTGTTACCACACAAAAAGCTGAAAACGAGTTTTATAGCATCACAGCAAATGCAAATGGTAGCTTAAATATTACAGATAAACAAACAAATGTAACTTACAACAACGTGCTTACTATTGAGGATGGCAGTGACGACGGTGACGAATATGATTTCTCACCGCTTGAGGATGATTTTGTTTTAAGCTCTGATAATGTAGACGCAGATGTTACTATGCAAACAATGGGTGATAAAACCGTTATTGTTTCAAGCTTTACAATGCCAGTGCCTAAAGATTTAGATTCTCGTAAAGCAAAAGTTATTGATGGCGAAATTGATGTTAAGCTAAAAGTAACATTGCGTGCAAAATCTAAAATGATAGATATAAAAGTAACTATTGCAAATAAAGCTAAAGATCACCGCGTGCGCTTGCTTGTGCCAAATGGTATTGCAACAAACTACTCAATCTCAGATAACCAATTTGGTAGCATAAAGCGCCTAGTGGTTGATGAAGCTATGGCTGTTTGGGAGCAAGAAAAATGGGACGAGCGCCCTGACTCAATTTACCCAATGCTTTCATATGTAACAACAGACACACAAAACGGCCTTGCAGTTTTAACAAACTCTGTGCGTGAGTATGAGCTAATTGGAGATGGCTTTGGTACAATAGCTGTAACATTATTTAGAGGTGTAGGTGTGTTAGGTAAAGAAAACCTATTCCGCCGACCAGGCCGTCCATCTGGTATTAAGCTAGAAACACCTGATTCACAACTGTTAACAACGCTTAATTTTGACCTTGCTCTTGTGGCAAAAGATGAACATATTGCAAAAAATGCTAAAGAATACTTGACACCGTTTGTTTATTATAATAAAATGCCTTATAACGCAATGAAATTAAACGACGCTGAATTTAATACCCCATACGAGTATTCTATGTTTGAAATAAAAGGCGATGACTTTGTGCTTTCAACACTTAAAAAGGCTGAAAAACAAGATGGCTTAATTTTAAGAGCATATCAATCCTCATTAGATAGTGCAAACGTTGATTTCAATAGCGAATATTTAAGCGTAAAGCACGAAACTAACCTAAACGAAGTAAAATGCAATGATGATACTAATATCACATTGCCAATTAACACCGTGAAATCTTATTTCATGCTATAAAAGGAGCTTAACTATGAAAACTTTCGATTATGTAATTAAAGACGAACTAGGTATACACGTGCGCCCAGCTGGCCTACTAGCTAAAGAAGGCAAAAAATTTACAAGCACTGTTACAATTAGCTGTGGTGATAAATCTAGCGATATTAAAAAACTAATGGCTGTTATGGCCATGGGTGTTAAAACAGGCCAAACAGTAACAATTACTGCTGATGGTGCTGACGAAGACCAAGCAATTGAGGCAGTGAAAGAATTTTTCGAAACTAATTTATAATCAATTTAAAGGAGGCAATTATGGCGGCATATACAGGAAGTGTTGCATCTAAAGGCGTAGCGATAGGTATTATTAAAGAGCTAGCTAAAAAAGATAGCGAAGTACGCAGAGTTAAAATTGAAGATACCACTGCTGAAATTGAGCGTTTTGAAAAAGCTCAAGCAGAGGCTATATCACAGCTTGAGGATTTATATGATAAAGCTGTTTTAGAAGTTGGTGAAGCAAATGCGCTTATTTTTGACATACACAAAATGATGGTTGAAGATGAAGACTATGTGGATTCAATAGTTAATATTATCAAAACACAGAACGTTAATGCCGAATATGCCGTTGCAGTAACAGGCGATAACTTTGCAAATACCTTTGCAAGCATGGACGACGATTACATGAAAGAGCGTGCAAGCGATGTTAAAGATATTTCAGAGCGTATTGTAAATATACTTTTAGGTAAAAGCACAAAAGGTTTTGTAATGGAAACTCCATGCATTATAATTGCTGATGATTTAACACCTAGCGAAACAGTGCAAATGGATAAAAGCAAAATTTTAGCTTTTGTTACACGCAAAGGTTCTGTAAACTCACACACGGCCATACTTTCACGTACAATGGCTATACCAGCGCTTGTTTGCGTTGATGTGCCAGAAGGTGTTGATGGTAAAAACGCAATAGTTGATAGTTTTACTCAAAGCCTAGTTTTAGATCCAAGTATAGAGCAAATCACACAAGCGCAAGCAAAAATTGATGAAGAAGTAAAACGCAAAGAATTACTGCAGAAATACAAAGGTAAAGATAGTGTAACAAAATCTGGCAAAAAAGTTAACCTTTATGCAAACGTTGGTTCAATAGGTG
>CAYJJL010000238.1:0-2899 GCA_964370455.1 uncultured Faecalibacterium sp. | reverse complement strand
CTGTACCTATGCAAGATTTAGACCTTTTTAACGCTGTGTTATTAAATATATATTATAAATACGGTACAGAAGGTGTTAGAAAATTAGGCAGAGCCACAGCTAAAAACATGCACCCTGCACAAATGGTTAAAAACTCATCACAAAACCAAACACCGCTTGTTTCAATAGCACCATACTTTTTTGCGAGCATGCTCAAAGAGGGGGATGATATGGTAGCAGTTTGGCCAGAAGATGGTGCAGTTGCCAGCCCTATATTTTTAATAGCAAAAAAAGATAACTTTGAAAAAAGCGAGCAATTTATAAACTTTTTAAGCTCTAAGCAAATAGGTACTGTTTTATCTGCAAATGGTAAATTTCCATCATCTGTAATGGGTGTCGAAAATAATTTAAGCGCAGATAAAAAGTTTATGTTCTGCGGTTTTGATTTTTTAATGCAAAACAATATAGGCGAACTTTTAAAAAACCTTGAAAATTTATTTTTGGGAAGGGTTGAACTTTAATGAAACTAACAATAGTATCAGGGCCACCATCCTCTGGTAAAACAATGGTAATTTTAAAAACAATTGATGCTTTAAAGCAAAAAGGTTTTAAAGTTGGCGTTGTAAAATTTGATTGTCTACAAACTGATGACGATTTAATATACGAAAAAAACGGCATAGAGGTTATAAAGGGTTTATCAGGCGCAGTTTGCCCAGACCATTACTTTGCAACTAATATTGAAGATGTTGTAAAATGGGGTGTTGATAAAAAATTTGATTTTTTAATTACAGAAAGCGCAGGCCTTTGCAATAGATGCTCACCTTATTTAAAGGATATAAAATCAGTTTGTGTAATTGATAATTTATCTGGCATAAACACGCCTAAAAAAATTGGCCCAATGTTAAAATTAGCTGATATTGTGCTAATTACAAAAGGTGATATAGTTTCGCAAGCAGAGCGAGAAGTTTTTGCCTCAAGGGTGCATTTAGCAAACCCAAAAGCCATTATTATGAACATAAATGGTTTAACAGGGCAAGGTGCATTTGAGTTTAGCAACTTACTTGCAGATGAAATTGAAATTAAAACGGCAAAGGGCTTGAGTTTAAGGTTCCCTATGCCGTCGGCAGTGTGTTCGTATTGCCTTGGTGAAACACGAATAGGCGATGAATTTCACCTAGGAAATGTTAGAAAAATGAGGTAACAATGAAAGAGCAAATATTAAAGGTTTTGTTAAATGAACGCCCTTTTTTGAGCGATTTTTTTGATGGTTATGGTTTGGATGTAAGTACACATCAAGATACAACTTTGCAAGCATATCTAGCAAAAATTGAGGATTATCTAAAAGAAGAAAAATCTATAAATAGTCAAATTTTCTATAATGAAATGTGTGATTATATAAACGCAGTTGATGAGTTTTTTGAGCAAAAATCAGCTTTCAAACTAAATTCATTAACAATTTTAGCTGGCTGTAATAAATCTGGCGAGAGCGAAAATTTTAAGGAGATTACATTTTACCCATCACAGGTTATTGCAATTGTAGGGCCAACAGGTTCTGGTAAAAGTAGGCTTTTAGCGGATATAGAGTGGACAGCAAATAGCGACACTCAAACAAAAAGACGCATACTTATTAATGGCGCACAGCCAGATTTAACATGGCGTTATTCCGCAACAAATAATTTGGTTGCACAGCTTTCACAAAATATGAATTTTGTTATTGATGCAACAGTGAGCGAGTTTTTACAAATGCATGCAGAATGTAGAAATATTAGCAATAAAGATGAAATTATAGCAAAAATTATTGAAAAGGCAAATGATTTAGCAGGCGAAAAATTTTCAGAAAAAACAAATGTAACATCACTTAGTGGTGGGCAATCACGTGCACTTATGATAGCGGATACTGCGATATTAAGCCCCTCGCCTATAGTATTGATTGATGAAATTGAAAACGCTGGTATAGACAGGCGCAATGCTATAAATTTGCTGTTAAGCGAGGATAAAATTGTTTTGATGGCAACACACGACCCACTTTTGTGTTTAATGGCAGATAGCCGAATTGTTATAGAAAACGGTGGCATTAAGGATATAATTAAAACAACAGATGAAGAAAAAGCTTACCACCATAAGTTGGAGGAGCTTGATAATATAATAAGTTCTGTGCGCACTAAATTGCGTAAAGGTGAAAAAATATGTTTTTAAATAATTTTTCTCAACAGGAAACCAAAGAGCTTTATGGTAAATCTAAAATAGAAGTTTATAGCGATGGTAATATTATATTTAATAAAAATGATATACCGCAAAATTTACATGTTTTGCTTGAGGGTGAAGTTTGCATTTGCAATTTTGATGAAAACGGTGCAAAACAGGTTGTTACAAATATAATGGCAAAAGGTGATACTTTTGGAGAAGTATTTTTATTTGTAGATACTAAATATGAACACACAGCAATTGCAAGTGGTGATGCAAAGGTACTTAAAATACCAAGAAATATCGCTTTGCAAAACCATAAAATTTCACAGGCATTAATTTCAATTTTTGCAAAAAAAGCTTATGTTTTAAATAAGCGTGTGCAAATTTTATATTGCAAAACTCTGCGAGAAAAACTAAATTTATACTTTGAGCTAAATAAAAATGAGTTTAATATAGTTAAAATTTCTCAAACTAGAGATGCACTTGCTGATTATTTAAACGTGACAAGGCCATCGTTATCACGTGAACTCATGAACATGCAAAGAGATGGTTTAATAAGCATTGAAAAAACTGAAATAAAGTTGATGTATCCATAGATTTTGCTCGATTTTGAGACCAAAGCTTAAAAAATATACCTTTAGATACAACAAATTAATAACAGCTCGCTAATTATAATAGATTATCGCACTTTTTATTAACACGCCCAGTTTTTTATTATTTTTGCTGTAGTAAC
>CAYJJL010000237.1:0-2905 GCA_964370455.1 uncultured Faecalibacterium sp. | reverse complement strand
ATTCTTTTTGGGGTGCAATGTTGCAGCAAATTGCTACACAAGAAACTGAAATTACTCAAATTACATTAAAAAAATTGAAAGAATTTGTTTTATTTGCAAATGCAACAGCTTCACTTTGTGTGCAAAAACGTGGAGCAATAGCGGCTATGCCAACGAAAGACGAGGTTCTTTTTCTAACGAATTAACTTTTAACTATACACTTTTAGTGATGTTATCATATCGGATTTTGTATACTACATAAAAGAAACCTACGGAGGTAGAGTTTAGAAACTACTAAAGGTGGTTTTTTATATCACTACATTTATTAATCATCAATATCTTTTGGCATAAAAGAATACCCATAGTTTTCAAGTTTATCTTGCTCAAAACTGTGGGTATTATAATTTTGTAATTCTGCTGTAAACTCTACACCTAATTTAAAACTTTGTGTAAAACTATCTTTGGTTTGGTAACAGCCAATTATATCTAAGGCATCGATGATTTTTATAAGTGTTTTTCATTAGCAACTAAAATATATTAAACTAGCAATACTAATTTGTATTTTATTGAAAAACATGGTATTATTATAACATTAAGAATAATGATTAAATAACGAGATATTATTACAATAGCTTATAAAAAATATTACAAAAGAGTTTTTTGTGACGAGTATAAAGTGTCAACTGTTGCGAAAAATAATGTTGTGTAGATATTAACCATGGAATACCTATATAACAAAGGGGGATTAAATGTTAAGCACATTAGATATTGACCACATGAGATTTTGCACGGAATTGCAAATTTTTGACCGCAAAAGTGCTCGTATTGATGCAAAAGCACTTGCCATAACAATTATAGCTTTTGCAAATGCTGATGGGGGCGATATTGCAATTGGGTTAGAGGATGATGGCACTGTAACAGGTATTGATAGCTTTGAAAAAAACATCAACGAATTACTTCGAGCACCATTTGATTTTTGTGTACCTTCGGTTAAAGTAAAAACCAATTTTGTAGAGTGTATAGATTACAATGGCAAACAAAATCATATATTAATTATTCAAGTTCCACCCAGTAGCCAACTGCATTCTAACCAAGCTGACGAGGCATTCATGCGTGTTGGTGATAAATCTAAGAAACTAACATTTGAAGAACGCACACAACTGATGTATGATAAAGGTGAGAGATTTTTTGAGGACAAACCTGTAGCGGATGCAACATTAGAAGATATTGATATGCTTTTTGTGCAATCATATATAGAAAAAATAGGGTATAGTAAAACTGCGACAGAATACCTTAAAGAAAATAAAGGCTTTGTTAGAGAAAAAGATGGTTCGTTGCAAATCAGTACCGCAGCTATTTTATTGTTTGGTAAAGCTCCACAGCAGTATTTTCCACGTGCACGAATTCGTTTTATTCGTTACGAAGGTATTGAAGAACTTTTTGGAGCAGAGATGAATGTAATCAAAGATGTTATATTTGAAGGCAAGCTTTTAGATATGATTACCGCTTCTATTGATTATTTGAAAACTCAAATAAAAGAAAAGACGTATTTAGGTGCTGATGGTCTCTTTGTCACAGAGCAAGAATATCCAGTTTTTGTGCGGCAAGAAATGATTGTGAATGCAGTAACACATCGTGCATATAGTATTAGTGGAACAGATATTCAGATTAAAATGTTTGATAATAGGCTTGTTGTTGAAAGTCCAGGACAATTGCCAGGGCTTGTGCGCAAAGAAAATATCCGATACACTCATTTTTCTCGAAATCCTAAAATAGCAGAATTTTTAAAAGCGTATCAGTTTGTAAAAGAATATGGTGAGGGCGTTGACCGTATGTGTAAAGAACTCGAGCGTGTCGGATTAAAAGCTCCAGAATACTTTATGAACTCATTTTTATTACAAGCAGTTGTTTACAATGCAGAAAATCAAAAGCGAGCGATTGGGACCCGAAGTCGGCCCTTTAATGACCAAAGTCGGCCCTTTAATGACCAAAGTCGGCCCTTTGATGACCAAAGTCGGCCTTTTAATGGCCAAAGTCAGCCCTTTGATGAGCAAAGTTGGCCCAATAGCCTAAAAAAGGTTAATGTTGAAACTGTTGCAAAGTTAATTGAAGGCAATAGTATTAATAAGCCGACCATGGATAACATTTTTAAGGTGTATGAAAATATAGAAGCAAATCAAATATTTTCTTTGTCAAATGTTGAGGAAATACTTAAATGTTCGAATACAACAGCAAAGCGTGTGATGTCATTACTTCGTGAGGGTGGAATTATAGTTAAAGTGAAAGCCAAAGGTGCAGGTAGAGGCAAGTACCGTTTTGCAAATCAAAATGATGCTCATTTGTTGTAATCTAAAAACTTTTTCTTTGTTTATAGCATAGCAACTTTTGAACTATATTTTGCAAAATACCAAGTATGATTTACTAGGAATACCCTTGCAGCATTTCATCATTTTGACCACATAAAATACCATATACAAATTTAAAACACTTGTAAACATTACCACAAGATATGTCAAAAGGGTAAATTCATTGTAGCGAATACCGCTAAATAGCGTTATTTACGTTGATATGTAATTTTTGATTGGCGTTTGGGAGCAGGATGCCGCAGGTTCAAATCCTGTCACTCCGATATAAAACCACATGAAATCTTCGATTTCATGTGGTTTTTTGTTTGTGTGTGGTTTTGAGTTTAGTATTTTGTTAGGCTTGACCACATAAAGTACCATATACAGGCTATAAAATTTTCTCAACATATTATGTGATATAATAAAAAATATTTTAGTTTATCCGCACATTTTGCTATGTTCATGTATTAAACAATTGGAGAGGAGGTTTTATATGTCTTTAGAGCTAAGAGAAGAATACAAAAAGATTTATGCGTTTTGTTACTTCAAAGTGCATAATAGCGATGTGGCTCAAGATTTAA
>CAYJJL010000236.1:0-2906 GCA_964370455.1 uncultured Faecalibacterium sp. | reverse complement strand
GCAACGCCTGTTTCTTTAGCTGCTTTTGCAACTGCTGTTGCTACTGCTGTTGCAACACGTGGGTCTAGCGCATCTGGCACTATATATTCTTCACTGCGCTCGTCGTCTTTTATTAAATCCGCAATAGCGTAGGCTGCGGCAATTTTCATTTGTGGGTTAATATCTCTCGCACGCACTGAAAGCGCGCCTTTAAATAAACCAGGGAAACAAAGCACGTTGTTTACTTGGTTAGCAAAATCGCTACGGCCTGTGCCCATTACTCGTATACCGTTTGCCTTTGCCTCATCTGGCATAATTTCTGGTGTTGGGTTTGCCATAGCAAAAACAATTGCATCTTTTGCCATTGTTTTACACATTTCACCTGTTAAACAACCAGGTTTTGAAACACCAATAAATACATCTGCGCCCACTAAGGCATCTTTTAACTCGCCTGTAATTTTGCGTGGGTTTGTATCTTTAGCTAGTTTCAATTTGTGCGCCTCTGCACGCTCGCAGCCCTCAACTAAAACACCATGTTCGTCAACTGCTACTATATCTTTTGCGCCTATGTGCTCTAGCATACGTATTATTGCTGTGCCAGCCGCACCAGGGCCATTAAGTACAATTTTTACCTCGCCAATTTCTTTGCCAACTACACGCAAAGCGTTTATTAAAGCCGCTGTAACAACAACAGCTGTGCCGTGTTGGTCATCGTGAAAAACAGGTATATCAAGCTCACGCTCTAGTGTTTCTTCTATCTCAAAACACTCAGGGCTTTTTATATCTTCTAGGTTAATACCACCAAAAGTTGGGGCAACCATTTTGCAAAAATCTATAACTTCTTTTGCTGTTTTAGCGTTTATGCAAAGGGGGAAAGCATCAACATCTGCAAAACCTTTAAACAAAATTGCTTTACCTTCCATAACAGGTAGGCCTGCCTCTGCACCTATATCTCCCAAACCTAAAACTGCTGTGCCGTTAGAGATAACCGCCACCATTTGCCCTTTGCAGGTGTAATCATACACGCTTTCTGGGTTTTCTTTAATTTGGCGGCATGGTTCAGCAACGCCTGGTGTATATGCTGTTGAAAGATCAGCTTTTGTTTTAAGTTCAACTTTACTTGCTACTGTTATTTTGCCTTTATTTTGGCTATGCATTTCAAGAGCGGCTTTGTTGTAATCCATAATTAATCTCCAATTTTATATTTTAGGTTTTGTTGCGTGTAATTATTTTGCATAATTTATCTTTATATAGTATAACGTATTACAATTGTACTTTCAAGATTTTAAACATCTTTGAGTACAACTGTTGAAAAAACTCACATTTAAACCACCATTTATTTTACACAAAGTATAACAGCAGCTTGTTTATACGCAAAATCATGTCAAATTAAAACTTTTTCAAGGTTTTCACAAAAAATCTATTTTTCTTTTATATAAAATGTAGTATAATATATCGTACCTGTTATATTTATTGTATTATTGCGCAACCCTTGCGCTTTATTTATTAGGAGGATTTTTTTGTGAAACTAAAAAGATTTTTAGCTCTTGGCATGGCCATGAGCCTTTCACTCGCACTTGCTGCATGTAGTGGCGACACTTCTTCAACATCTGAAACAACTGATACTGCTAGCAGTGATTCTGCATCTGAAGAATTAACTGAAGTAATTGAAGATTCTGTTTTTGGACCATCTGCAAATTTTGATTATCTAAACTTTACACTTGATAAAGGTTTAACCGAAGCTGGCCTATGGGATGGTATCAAAGCTACTGATTACGTAACTTTGCCAGAAGATTTTGCAACTGTTACAGTACCAACTGCTGACATCACCCCAACTGAGGAATCTATCGATACTGAAATTACTAACATTTTAGAGGCATACAAAACTGTTAACCAAGTAACTGACCGTGCTGCTGTTGATGGCGACACTGTTATAATTGATTATGTTGGCTCTGTTGATGGCGTTGAGTTTACTGGTGGCACAGCTGAGGGTGCTACACTTGTTTTAGGTAGTGGCCAATTTATACCTGGTTTTGAAGAACAAATTGTTGGCAAAACACCAGGCGAAACTTTTGATATAACTGTAACTTTCCCTGAGGGTTATAGCGATTCATCAGATGCTGATGGTAATGTAATACCACTTTCTGGCGCTGAGGCTGTTTTTGGAATTACTTTCCAATATATAAACGAAGAAGTTGTGCCAGAACTTACAGATGAATGGGTAAGCGCTACTTTTGGCGAAGAACTTGAAATTACAACTGTTGATGCTTTAAGAGAAGATATCACAGCTACATTTTTTGAGCAAAACAAAGATTACTTTATCATGAACTACTTGTTTGAAAACTCAACCTTTGGTGAGCTACCTGAAAGCATGATTGACTACCAAGTAAACCAATTGCTAAGCTACTATGCATCACAAGCTGCTATGTACGGCCTAGACCTTGAAACTTTTACTACAACAATTGTACAAATTAGCGGTTTAGATGAACTTATCACCGTGCAAGAAGAAGCTATAACTTACTACGTTAAACAAGATTTAATAGTACAAGCAATTGCTGAACAACTTGAAATTACTGTAACTGAAGAAAAAATGGAACTTTACGCTGAATATGTAGAACAGTATCCAGTAAACTACGTAACATATAATGCACTTTATGACACAGTTATAGAAACAATACGCAACGTTGCAATTGTTGTTTAATGTTTAAAAACATGCTTTAAGGCTATTATAGCAAAAAATGTAAAACGACTTTTATATTTTATAAAACAAACGGCGCACTACTTTTAAAAGTAGTGCGCTGTTTTTAATTGTTATTTAATTTTGTTATAAATTACTTATTTAAAGCAAAGCCGCTTTCAAAAAAGTTTATGCTTTAATATTTTTTAGCGTAGCAAAATTATAATTCAATTTTACCAAAGCCAAAATC
>CAYJJL010000235.1:0-2950 GCA_964370455.1 uncultured Faecalibacterium sp. | reverse complement strand
CTAATGCGTGTTTTGCACGCATATTTGAGTATTCAAGCAACAAATCAGAAAGTTTTAATAAAAACATGGTTGCAGATGCTGTTTTATAATTATTATATAAAAGTGAGGCACCAATTGCAGTTGCATCTAAAACTTCAACATTTATTCTTTTTTGGCATAAAGCTTTTACACCACTAATTATATATGGTATAGCACGCACAGCCGTATAAGTACCTTGCAATTTAACAGGCATTAAAAAATACCTCGCTAAATAAAACGCAAAGTGCTTGATTATATGTTTTTTAATGCTTTTTTCTAGCACTGCTGCCTTTTGCTCTTGTGTTGGCTCGCTAGTTGGCATTTCACCAAGTGACATTTCTGATAATTTATTTAAAATAATATCTCTAGTAATATTATTTTTATATTCGATAAGAACCGAACCGTTCACAGGGTTTGCCAAAACATTTTTTACGTTATCTAAAGAAAGGAGCAGTTCGGTTAGACCGTAGCACTGCTCCTGAGTTATAACGTATTTACCAAAACGAACCCTTAAACGGTTAGGGATATCACAAACAATGTGATATTTCATTTGGCTACTCCTTAATTTTCCTCGCAGGTGCACTCAGGTGTACAATCTGTTGTGCAATCACATTTGCTTTTAGCTACTACCTTAGCTTGTGACACAATATCGTCTGCTTCTTCTTTAATATTTGCTACGTTTTCTAGCACTTTATCTTTCATAATCATGCTGCTTGCCACGCCCTTTACAGCAAGTTCACGAGCTTTTTTTGTTTTTAGCAAGCCTAAAACAGCAAGCCCAGTAGCAGCACCAGCAGCAAAAATTACTTTATGTTGTTTTGTTATAAAATTTAACATTTTTAATACCTCCAATGTTTATTTTACGTTCATTATACTCTTTTTTATTAATTTTGTCTACATAATTATAGATTTTTCGCAATTTTTTCCACAAATTATTTAAAAGAAAAATTTTAGAAAATTGTGCTTAATTAAATTTTTATTGTTTTTATGATGTTGCCACTGCAGTGCGAGTGCAAACTTAGGTTTTGCCTTTATCCAAGACAAGTTTTTTAAAAATTAGGTGTGTTAATAAATGGTATCAAACTATTTGAAACTCTCGTGCTAAAACAATCAAAACATCACAATAACCCCCAAAAGTTAGGTTTGCACTTAGCTTTTGAGGGTTATTTATAAGTATTACTACATAGAGAATATCAAAATTAAACTATTTTTTCGCCTAGCGCTTTGCAAGCATCTGCTGCTTCGCCTTCTGGCGCATCGTTGCAGATGTAAGTTTCGATAACGCCACCTGGTGCATCAGCTTCCCAGCTGCGCATCCATTCGCCATCGCCCCAGCCATATGAGCCAAATAGAACAACTTTTTTACCAGCTAGGCTGTCTTTAACGTCGTCCCACATTGGTTGAAATTCGCCTTCTTCTAAAACTTCAGCACCCATAGATGGGCAACCAAAAGCTATGCCGTCATAATTTGCTACCGCATCTTTTGTAAATGCATCACATGTTAAAACGTCAACTTCTGCACCCTTACATTTAACGCCATCTGCTACTAAATTTGCCATTGCCTCTGTGTTGCCTGTGCCACTCCAATAAACTACTGCTACTTTGCTCATAATTAATTCTCCTTAAAAATAAATTGTGTTTTTTATATCAAGCAACAAGCTGTTTTTTAACAGTTAGTTGCATAATATCTCTGCCTGCTTGCCATAGCTTTTTGTAAATGGCTTTACATTTATCGTACTTTGCAAATTTTTGCAAAGCTTCGTCTGTATCGCCATATACTTTCCAATAACCACACAAATTACAGTTTTGCCCCTTATTACAAATAAAGCCGTCAACATCTTTTGGTGGATAACCCAAAAACAAACCAATTTCATGCGGAAATTCATCGTAATCCAAAAGCTTATTTTGTAGTTTATTAATGGCATCTAAAATATCAGCTGTATTATAACCATATTTTTGCATTATTTTTTTTGCTATTTTATTTTCAAAATCTTTTTTAAGTAATTCGGCCCTGTAAAGATAAACAAGCGCTGTATTTGTACGCTTTTTCAGTAAAACAACTTTTACACCATTGCTTGCAAACTTATCGTTCCAACGTTTTATACTTTTATGTAAATCAAACACCGTATCATATTTAACACTAAATAAACTAGCTGTTTTTAAACCCGATAAAGTTGGCGAGCAATGTTCAATTAAATCTTTTTCAGTTATCATTAATTACCTCGTAAAATACAAATAAAATAATAAAAAACTTTTTTTATACAGTTTGCAAAATATTTTTAAGCGCAGTCAATGAGCTTGAATGACAACGCTCAACCCTCGCATTACAACGCTTTGCCTCGCAATTAGCGCAAGCTACCAATTTATGTGATACTGTATTTGTAAAAAGGATTATCATATCAGGGCTGCCAAATTTGCCACGAACATCACCCTTCATTTTTGTGAAAACTTTTGCCTTGCAACCATACGCCTTGCAAGTATCTATGTAACGTCTTTCCATACACTCGTTACCACCAACTATAACAACACTCATATTATTCCTCTCTTTCATAATTTATCTTTAGGTTAGCGTAAGCTAACCTGTTTGTTAAAATAAACTGCTACGCAAAACACGCATAGCAGCAACGCAAGTTAGTATACGCTAACTATAAACCTAGTATATAACACTTTTTTAAGTTTGTCAAGAAAAAAATTCAGTTTAAATCAACTTTATTGTTCAATTAATATTTGTATTTTATTTTGATAACATGATAAATATATTTATTTTTTTATTTGTTAATAAAATTACTTTTATATAAGACAATACCGTTTTAATGGCAATTTTTATTTTAATATAATTAACACAAAACAATATTAATTAAACAAAAAATCAATTCCACTTACTTTTGGTTAACAACAAATTGTTTTTTCTGACAAATTTCGCTTTTCTTTC